>DASUVL010000366.1:0-16473 GCA_036379015.1 Niastella sp. | reverse complement strand
TCCCAGCGTTTGCGTCGGAGTTCGGGTGTTATGTCTGCCGGCTTTTCGCCGAATAATTCGTGCCAGCGGATGGTGAGGGTTATGGGTTGCATATTTCCTCCTGTTTTAGCTCCAGTGCAAATCCCTCCCGGTATTCATCGTATGTTATTTCATCATCCACATACTTTTGTTTCCACATATGGCGCCAACGGAAATACATTTTATTAGCCAGCATCTGCCACTTATCGAACAGATTATCATGCAACCTACGCGGCTTCTTTTCTACACTTACATGGCCGGTATCTGATATGTAAATCAGCCCATACTTTTTATCTACTTCCTCTTTTTTTATCATGCCACTCGGGCACACATAGTAGAAGTAGTTAGCGCCTTTATCCGACTGGTGCTTTTCTTTTTTGGCATCTGCGAAGTAGTCCGACCGGCTTATTTTGATCTCAAACTCTTTTGCTACGCCTTTAACATCCAGCGCCCAATAGTCTGACTCCCATCCATAGATGAACGCATTTGGCACCTGGTAGGGGTAATCCTGCGTATCAATCCAGCGAGATAGTTTTTGTATGATATCTTTTTCTGTCATAATCCCACAACTTTTAAAATATCTTCTAACGTCTCGCACTTATTAACCTGCCCTCTCCATGTGTTAAAAAATTCCTTTTCATCGTCCGTCAGCCTCTTCTGGCTTTCCGTCTTTTCTGAGTCTTTCAGTTCTATGAGGAAGTTCCTTCCCCTAACGCCCAACAATAAATCTGGGCAACCTTGACCGATCGTGTGCAGGTGCTGAACTGTAACGCCTAAGCGCCTAAGTTGCTCTACTATTTTTGCCTGGTTATCGTCAACTCGTTTGGCGCGCATATTTAAAATTTCATCCACCATTGATTTTTAAATCCTTTTCTTTTCCTGTTGCAGCTATAATCATTGCAAGCTGACCACGAGCGACAATCAAAACAACGCGGGTTAAAGAGCCGGTAAAACCAATTATAAACTCGAAATATTATTTTCATACTGTTCGATCGCTTTGAAGATTTGATAAACAACTTGGGGCACAACTGCGTTTCCTAATGATTTAAGACTTCCGTTTATCCACTCCGAAAAGGTGATATCAACCAATCCAAAGGGTACCCCATCATTTCGGTCACAAATAGGGGATTGAGTTGGGAAGTTTGGCCAGTCAGTCTTGCTATTTCTTCCGGAAGTCTCACGCCTCTCGATGACTCCTGCTCTCTTTTCGTAACCGGATCCATCGTGTATTGGCCTTTCCAATCGGATGTTGCCGGGGTCGGCAACATCCCTCTCTGCATCATCTCCCCTAATGACACCCCCATCCCGTTCCCCGTCTTTTTCGTTCCGTTCTTTCCATTGTTCCGCGCCTTTAGTCGCTTCCTTCTCGCGTCGATTTTTTCCAAACATGTTTCCCTCGCCGAATCCACTACTGTTGGCGTGGGCAATAAACCATATCCTATCCCTTCTGTGCGGAGCGTTGACACCTGCAGCTGGAAGTAGAAACGGGAGCACTTCGTAGCCTTCAGCTTCCAGGTCAGATTGCACCTCGTCGAATACCAGCCCTCCATTCCAATTAGTAAGGCCGCGAACGTTTTCGCCCAAGATCCAGGTCGGCTGAATTTCCCGTATTGCTCTAAGCATTTGCGGCCAGAGGTGACGGTCATCATCCTTGCCCTTTCGTTTCCCTGCGGTTGAGTATGGCTGGCATGGGAATCCACCGGTAATGAGATCGAGATTTCCTCGCCAAATGGTAAAGTCTGTTGTTCTGATATCTTCATGTTGGTAGCTGTTAGGAAAGTGATGGTTCATTACATTGTTACAAAAGGGATCAATCTCGCAATGCATCACGTTCGCCCAGTTCATCCAGTGGGCCGCCAAGGCGAAACCGCCGATGCCGTTGAACAAGTGGCCGCACGTCATTTATTCGTTCCTCCTGCCTCTCTAAAATCCCACCCCACCTGCGGCAGCTTCAGCGCCCTTTTGCGACAGTCTAGATAAACCGGTCGCTTTCCTTGTTCGATCACGACAAACCCCATCCTTGAGTGTGCTACGCCGTTTGGAAATAAGGTAACCAGGCAGATGGCACGGAGGGTGTCGGGGGTGACTTCCTTTACCTTCCATACATACTTACCGTCGATTAGCCACAGATCCTTTGTCGTGTCCGATGTGGGCGCCTTGTCGGTTATCTTACCATTACTACACCTGCACGCCGGGGAGTTGTGGTAGCATACCGCATGCTGGCTGACCTGGCTGAAGGCGGTAAGGGAGGTGGAGAGGAGGAGCAACATAAAAAACTTTGCATCAAAGAAAGTTTTCGCTCGTTCCTTGCGCTGCAGTTGCTTTTGATCTTCGTGCTCTTTCTTACAACCTCGACATTCATTCGAATAGCCATTTCGCCCTTTTATGTTTAGGGAGAATTCTTTGATCGGCTTTTCTTTCTCGCACAACCGGCAAACTTTCGTTGCTGGTGGCCTGAATTTATCGGTTAATCCGACTTTGGATGCAGCGATCATAGCTTAACTTTTGTTGGTAGTTTATTGATTTCATTTAAAAGCTTCAGCGCCCAGATCATATTGATATCAACCTTTTCCATAACCGACAATTCGCGCTGTTTCACCGGCGCCGGTAGCTGCTTAATCTGTTCCTTTGCCCATTCCCTGTAGGCTTCCATGATGCGGGAGAAGTAGGCTATCGAAAAGTTTTCATAGCAGGTTACATCTTTCGCAGGCACATCCAACTTTTGCATTATCGCTAGATCCCATGCCAGTTTAATTTCTTCCGGAGTGTGGCCGCCATAGTTTTTGAAGATGAAAGCGTGTAGTAGTTGTTTTTCTTCATTCGCTGGGTAATTCTGTGCCCTTAGCCCTACGAGTATGAAAACATACTTAAGCGCAATCTTCATTTCATCTTCCGTGCTGTGCCAAATTTTATTATTTCGCAACGCCTCTTCAAATTGAATGAGCTCAGTACTCTTTGGCTTTTTTGACTCTAGCTTCGCTGGTTCCAAGTTGCCCTGAAGCGCCGCCGGAATTAGGTTTTTGATGTGCTCCATCTGATTCTTTTTTAAGCCATTTTATTGCCGTCAAATATGCGTTTCTGTTCTTTTTTAAAAGCGGCTCCCAATTATGCATGGCGGTAAGAATTTCAGCAATTTTCGCAGCAGGAAAATTTTCTTTTATCTCTAAATACTTTTCGATAGTGAAAGGCTCTTTCATTGATTTTACTCTCGGCGCATTGGCTGTTAGCCATTCCTGAAATTTTTCAAAATCAGCAACAAGCTCAGGCGGGTGGGCGCTAGCCCCTACTTCCTCTTCGGTTTCTACTTCGGTTTCGATATCCGCCTCCGACTCCGCCTCAGCCGGGACGACGTTGTCTGTCGTTATCGGATTCCCGGAACTCGGTAACGGGAACTTTGCCCTTGCTTTATCAAGCCTTTGTTTAAAGTCTAAAATCTGTAGGTACTTTTTACTATTGAATTCGTAGAGAGCAATCAGTCCGGCCTTTTGGCACGCAGCCATCCAACGGGATATGTCGGCCTCTCTCACTTCGTTTAGTAACAAGGGAAACAAATTTGCTTTTAAAAGGCTAGTGTGGGCATAATAGCAACCGAAATCGTCAGCCTTCATAATCAACCTGGTAAAGAACCTTTCTTCCTGTGCATTTAGTTCATTAACCCTTTCGCTGTCTGTCCAGTCTCTAAGTATTCGGTTCGGCATTTTCAATAGGTTTAAGGATTTCAGCTGGCAGCTCTTTGTTTGAAAGCAATATCAAAACATTGACAACATCCTGTTCATTACACTCCCAAAGAAGGTATATCAGCTGGTGTAAATCTTTATACTTTTGAAAAACGTCAGCGGCGCATTTTTGAATGAAATGATCTTTTAATTTAAGTCGGTAGTTGCTGATAATAATCTTCTCGTACCCTGGTCGTTCCTGGCTAATCATTTCATGGCATGATGCGCAAACGGCCATTAAATATTCATCAGGGTATTCCCATGGCTCATTACCAGAAATGTAATCTAGATGATGAACATGAAGGGTTTCATCGGAACACCAACACCCCTCTATTTCACATTTGAAATCTGCACGGTTCAGTATATCTAACCGGCGCCGCTGCCAGCGAGGATCGAGTAATTTTTCTTTATATGTTTTTGCCACAGATAGTTTTTTAAGGTTTGGGAATCGTGGCACGGATTAAAAACAGGTCAACTATAGGTCATCAAAATCGCCCTCAACATCATCATGGCCATGCATAACAACATTGAACGCCGGCTCGGTTACATAAACATCAATAGCGCATGGTTCCTGTAGGCTATTCCCGAGTATCTCCATAGCTTGAGTTAAATGAGCAAGTGCATCCGCTAAATCACTATCCCGTCTTTCAATACCAGGCTTATGAACACCCTCGGCGTCAGGAATGAATCGCATTTGTTCGTTCAGGCCATGGATTGCCGCTGCTAGATAATTTATACTTCCGGTGGCTAAAAGTATTTTACCAAACGAATCAAGTTTTTCCATTGTGATTGCTTTTTCAAAAACCCGCCTCCGGCTAAAGAGGCGGGTATCCTCTATTACTGTTTCAAAAGCTCAGTCCCCGCATTGTCGGTAAGCCCCAGGGATGGAAGGCATATCGTTTAAAACGGCAAATCGTCCTTGAGTTCGTCGGGCAATTTTTCGTGCATCGCTTTCATATTACCCTTCAATCGTTCGTTTTCATCTTTCAGGGTTTTATAACGCTTCATCAAATCCCCTTCCGGCGATTCGGATCGGAAATAATTAAAGTGTTCGTACATGCGCGATTCGTAATCGAACTGCGTCCGGTCGATCTTGTCAATGCTGTTCCGGATCACATTAATAACATGATTGGCTATAACCCTCTTTTGCCCGTGGTTGTACGCTTCACTAGTTAATCCCTCAAGCGTAAGCTCAATAGCCTTGAATTGGGTCTTTACGTCCTCGAGGAAGTTCTTTCCTTTCCATGCCGCGTCGGTCGCGACCTTATTGAACTGAGTTAAAACATGATTTAGGCGTTCGCTGATATGATTGCCATATCGATAGGACAACTTACTCTCGTAATCGGCAACCACCTTTTGCAGTCCTGCGAAATCCCGCGTAAAATCAGTTTGGCAGGTAGTGTGTTGAACGAATACGCAATAGTTTTCAGGAATTCCAAACACGCCACCTTTGACGATGTAGGTAATGGTAGCCCATGCCTGGCGCCCTGTTTCTTTTCCTTCTTCGCTATTCCATTCAATATGCTGAATTTCATCCCCTACATTATAATCCCGATCGTTAAGGCGAAATTCAAATGGCTTTTTACCGTCTACTATATCCTGGAAGTAGGGCACCCAGGTTTTTATTTGGTGCGTTTTCTTCATATCAAAACAATTTATTTGGTTCACTTTCCGAATGCTTCACCGGCGTATAACCCTGCTGACGTAGCGCCTTCAATAAGTTATCTATCGAATCCCACTTAAATCGAACATCCATCACCATAGCTTTAAGTTGCTCCGGGTCTTTTACGGTACGCTTCATCTCATTAAGCGACCTTTGCGCCTCCCTCACTTCGGCTAGGTAAAACATTAAACGTTCGAGTTGTTGCCGGTCGGTCATTGCTTTGAATTTAGCCGGTTAATAATTAGATTGATTTTACGGATGGGTTCGCATATTGTTTCGTCGCCCGTTTGCATCCAACCGTTAATCTTCTTTAATGAGGATAAGATTGTCGTATGATCTTTATTTAGCTTATCGGCAAGCTCAACAGAATTCAACCTACAATGCATCTTTGCGTAGTATGTAATGAGGTGCCTGGTTAGAACCAAATGTTTTTTGCGGCAATTTTTCAGCGCTTCTTCATATGGTACCATCGTTACACTACAGACGATATTGACAATCTCCTCATAGCTGAACCTTGATTCCTTTTTCTTATAAAAAGAAACCAGCACGATCGCTTCATTCTGCGTAATAGATCTAATGCGGCGTTCGGCTTGCTGTATAATCTTCTGCACTTTCACGTCTGTTGTCATAACACGGGGGGGTTGGGTCACTTAATTTATTTCCAGATAACTACATAGTCGCTGCAACTTTTTAATTCTTCGTCCAATATCTGCTGGCTTTCGATTTCGATAAGCTCTTTCAGTTCGACGGACTCAAACCAAAAGTTGCAACCGCCATCGGTAACTTCCAGGCAGATTTCAATACTAAAACGCTTACGGTCCTGACCTTTGAAAATTGGCATATTTAACACGAAGTCAACCGGTAGGTTCGTTTCAACCTTCTTATTGAAGGAAGAGGATTTATTTCCCCGGTTGTCAGAATCAGATGCCATATCGATGTAGGCTTTAGCGTTGAATGACTGATAAGCTCTTAACAATATGGCGTGCTTTTCTGCGTTATCAAATGATAACCCGGAGAATTTAAGCAATTCAACAAGTTCTTTTTGCTTAAAAGTCTTTTTAGCATTTATGCAGAAGTCTACCAGGTCAGGATTCAGTTCCATCTTAGCGGTAATAACGCCGCCATACGGGTCAGAAGGATCAAGCATTAATACAATTGTACGCTTCTGCTTATCTACCTCCACGACAGCGCGACCTTTATTTATGTACTGAAATCCTGCTATGCTATCACTAACATCTTTTCGCCCGGCAATAAATGATGATACCGTTTTTATATCGCCGGAGATATTGATTTTTACCGGCTCCCTTTGAGGCAAGGCGCTGCCTTCACGTAATACAATCTCGTTCCCGTTAACTGATTCTAATTTCAGATGAATGTTTTCCATTTTGATTATTAAAGAGTGAAAGAATAATTGATTCCGCGGGCCGGCTTAAATTTATTCATTGGCAGCCTTCTTGGGCGGCACTACCTGCAAGCGTGTTTGCTTTTCATCAGGACGCAAACGACGAGAGGAAACCAATTCACCATCCTGATCATACGTTTCCATCATACTATTAACCTGGTCAGCCATTTGGAATAGGAAACCTTTAACCACTTTCTTTTTAGTTTTTATTTCCTTTTGTAGAGCACGGTTCACCAGCTTAATAGGCTCGATCTTGTTTTTAAACTCCTTTTTCTTCTCGGCCAGTTCGTCTTCCAGCTTGGAAACATCAATTGAGTTATCAACGAATTCCTCCCGCTTAGCAATCAATTCTTCTTCGGTTAGCTCCTTGTCATAATCAGTCTCCTCCACCTTATCTGCATTGGTTTGCAGGATGCGGAGCCGTTCTTCGGGTAGCAAATCCGGCATGAAAATTTTAGGCATAGTATTATTGATTTTGGTTTTAACTGTTTGTTTATAAAGCATTCATAAGATTCGATAAGTCAGCGGTAAAGAAAGCCCGTTATAAATCACTGGGCTTCGGACCGGGTATATCAATTGATAAAAACTCACTCGCCCACTGTCGTATCCTATCCACATATTCTGCAAACTCTGTTTTCGTAAGGTCGGTTGTGCTTTTTGGTAAGTCCATAACTTCGCCTGTTTGCTCGTTCACAACCTGCTCATTATTGAACTTCATCTTCATTATCTCGTGAACCGTTTCATCGTCAACATCCTGGTGGCCGAGGTCGTGCAAGGCAATTGTGATCTCCCGGATAACCACGCCCCAGTAGTAGGCGTTTTGTGGTAAGGATCGTTTTACGCCCTTCGGCGCAAACCTGATTCGGATTTCTTTACCCGGATTATCCCAGCACCAATGTTTCAGCCTATCACGGTTCTGAATGTTTAGTATTCCTTCCTGATTGATTGTTCCGTATAGTAAGAGCGGTTTCACTTCGGTTTAAAATGCTTTTCTATGAACTGTTCCATGTCCGGTATATCTATCCATCTATTCATGTCAATCCAACATCCCCTACACGATTTCGGGAAGAAGTCAAGTCGTCGGCCGGTTCCGGGTTGCGTCATGCGTAAGTGCCAATTGTGAATTCTTTCAACCTTAAAATCATATTCGCCCGCCGCGTACTCGA
Organism: Niastella sp.; assembly: GCA_036379015.1. Taxonomy (GTDB): domain Bacteria; phylum Bacteroidota; class Bacteroidia; order Chitinophagales; family Chitinophagaceae; genus Niastella. The sequence continues at coordinate 8,508 of DASUVL010000366.1, read as the reverse complement.
CTACCTCCCGCCAGTGATAATGCCAAAGAACTTTTTTAGGCTTGTCCATTTTCAACAAGGATCGTGTTTTCTTCCCCCTGACTCGCAATTAATAACGATGGCTCCGGCGCCTCGCCCATCAGGCTGCTGTACTTATTATAACAGTACTCCTCCGCCGTCTGCTGTTTAATAACATCACTCACTGGCCTGGTGCTGTATGCCTGCCCTTGAATATGCAGATACTTTTTGTTGATAGCCTTTGAGGCGTACCGGATTTCTGCCAGCGACAACACAGCATCCACTTCGGCCTGTTCAATTTCACCCGTCCAATCCTTCAGAGTCCAGTCAGGAGCAATGCGCCATTCCTTTGGCGCCCAATTCATAGCCGCATCAATCTTTACATCCGGAAAGTTTTCCTCCCATAATTGGCGCTCACATTCAATCTGAATTCCATTTGACCGGTAGAATCCGTGTTTTCCTGATTTGAAATTTATGCAGGCTGTTATCTCGATTACCTTGCTGGTTTCTTTTGGCTCACCCTTGCGCTCGCCTGATTTATAAACCTCACCCCAAAAACCTTTTTCCTTGATCTTCATCTTACACACCAGATCGATCAGTGTGCCAAAACCTTTTTGAGACAATAACACGTACTCAATTCCTAATGGAACAACTTCGTGTTCCTGGGCGAATGCAATAAACGCAGCTATATCATATTTCAGATCGTCCGCCCACTTGTCGGTTTCCTGTTGCCAATAATTGCGAGTAGACAGGTATGCTGATACCCGCTCTTGTAAAGTATCAAAGTCGTAATAATTCAATGTCAGGTAGGAGCCAATCTCCATATGCATGAGCGTTCCATAATGCTGGCTAAGTTTTAATAGCCTCTCAGCTTCAGCTAAGCCCCATTTGCAATACCATTCAAGTAGAGGACGTTCCATGGGGGCACATGAATTGATGGCCGTTGTAAGGGACGTATACAGCCTGAACGGCTGTTCGAGTGTACCATCTTCATTAAGCCGGATGTAAGACCGGCCATTACCGTAATTCACTCGGCCTACTTTGTAATCCGGCAACCGGATGGCATCGGCGTTGAACCACTGGGTGGGAATTAATTCGAAATTCATTGGGCACCTCCTTGGGTTGAATCGGTTAACAATTTTTCTTTTGGAATATCAGCAAGAACTTTTTTCTGCTCGATCATGGCTGTTGTGAGTTTGTGAACATTGCCGCCAGCCTCCAGGTAGTTACTTACCATCTCAATGGCATCCTGCGAGAAGTTTGGCACTAGGGTAACCACAGGATAGTTTTTTGCCTCGCCGGGATTGTAGCCAATCTTTCGTTCAATAACCAGGTTGAAAGGAAAGCCGATTATGGTGCCGGCTCGCTCCCGTACAAAGTCAAACGCTTTTACTACTGATGGGATCGTAGTTGCTTTGGCCTTAGTTTCAAAGCGCCAGTATCCCATGATACCCTTCAATTCAAGCAATACAAAACGGAGGGTAAGCATAATATCCCATTTGAGAGCTTTCACACGCGGGTCATCAGCGGGAAGATTGAGAACATAAGTTCCTTTACCCTCCTTTGCTGCCTTATCCCACACGGTGAACGTTGTACCGTCACCCCATCCCCAACGCTTACCGCCTACCCAGCTTTCGTAACGCTCGTTACATACTTCGTTTAGATCGTCGCTGATAAAGCACACTGAAAGTTTTGTAGGCTTATCACCGTACATGTTTGAAAACTCATTTGCGAAATTGCCGGTGGGCTTGAAATAGTCCAGCGATTTAGGATACTCCTTCCCGCCTTGGCTCATTGCCTTCTCGCCTATTTTTACTTTGCCGATCTCCGGCAACGTACTAGCTGCAGATTCTGATTTTCTGCTCTGTATACGTCCTGTCATATATTTTCAGTTTAAGGGTTACGAATTAAATTTCTACTTGATTTGTTGCCAGCAATTGCCGGGTATACAGGTCAATAAAATGCTGTTGAAACTCCCGCGTCTTATCCTGCATGCCGGTATTGAAGTGTTCGTTCTCTTCGATGAGGGTTGAGATGATATAAAACAGCGGCTTTTGTAATAATGCCTGACAGATGAATACTTTCTTCTCGCTTAAGGAAACCCGCGCCATCACTCTTTTATCGCCAAACCAACCGTACACGAATTCTAGTTTGGGATGAATCATGTAGTCGCATGCTTCGAGAATTGTGATAGCCTGTTTTATCTTGCCCTCTATTTGCTCGTTATAGTCCTCGTAAAACTCGCCGATCGAATCAGCGACGTGTAAGGCGCCTATGCCGTCGAACTGTTTGGTGAGTGCTTTATAAACGATTTCGGGTACTACGATTAACCCGGCTTCGTCAGGAGCATTGCCACGGGCTTTAATATCATCAAGAGCTTTTTGATAGATAAGTTTTGCGGAGCCGATGGCCCTACGCCACGGTTCGCCAAAGGATACAAACCAATTGTAGTCCATCGTGCTTTGCCCTTCAAAATGTTGCTCAGTAACATTCTCCAAGAAGTAACGCGCTGTTTTTTCATTCGCAGCACAAAGACAATTAACAACCACCTGACTGGGTGACCCCCGGAACTCACGTAGCTCGTTAATATCAGCGCACTTCATGTCGTAGCTAAACACGCTTTTCAGTTCGGGATGCTCGGAGATTAAAACGCCCTGCTTGTAAATGCAAAACCTGTCACCGGCGGGATATATGGCGTGTGAAGCATCTGCGAAAATAGCCTCCTGTTCGTGAATGAAATACTTCGCCCAGTTGTCGATCACAGACTGAATCTGCTTATCAACCTGAATAAAGAAGGTAGTTGCGCCGACTCGCCCAGAAAGCTCGGTAGTTATTTCACGAGCCGCATTACCTTCATCCAACGCGTTACACCATAGCTCCCGCACGATCATCCATGGTTGCCAATCTTCGCCCATCTGGGTGGTGATCGATGTGCGCTGACCGTTAATGCAGATGATTTCAAAGTTCTGACCCCGGATGTTTTCGACCTCCGTACTTATGTCGACCTCATTCTCCCCGCAGAATATTTTAAACGAAAGGTTGTTGCGGAAAAGAAAAGCCAGGGTGTATTTTAAACCGGTGCCGAACTGACCGATTTTATACTTATCATTGGCCTTGGTTGTACCTCCCATCAAGGCGACCAACCGGATGTCCAACTCACCGTCGTTTTGAATCTTTAAATACTTCATACCTTTGTGCTGAGTTTTATTATGATTGATTGTTAGTTTTCAAATAAGAGCCGGCCTCTCACCGGCTCTCGCTGTTGCTTCGCTTGCCTATTCCGTCTCCTCGGTTGTCGCTTCCTGAGTTGCTTCAGTTGTTTCCTCAGCGGCCTGCGGCTCTTTTACTTCTTCCTGCGTTGCTTCTTTTGGATCTGTAATCATGGTATTTAATACGTCGCCTTTTACGACGGGGTTAACTTTCTCGTATACGGTTACCGTCTTTTCAACCGGCCTTACTTCGCAGATAGAATCAATGTCATATTCTAGGCCCATATCCGATGGACTATTATCGCCAGTCATGTAAAAGTCATTGTAGCCTATTTTCATACCATTCACATCCACCACAATAAACACGTCATCATACCATCTATGGCTGCCAATCTTTACAGAGTAAACTCTTTTAGCCTCCCTTATAATTTCAAATAAAGTACCGTCATCGGTTTGCCAATTATTAGAGGTGGCGTACTCTGATAAATGCTGTCTTATTTTTTCATTCATATACTAAAATTGAAATTGTCTTTTAAAAGGGAGCCAGCTAAACAACCGGCTCCGTTACACGCCTTGCATCAGATCCCGCAAGACATAATCATTAAACCGTCATCCTATAATCTGTGGAGAGGAGGCGAATTGAACGCCTGCCACGGTGCTGGGTACACCGTTACACGTTTCTCGCTCCAGGTTCCCATGCCCGGATCGGTGTGTATCGCGCTACTAACTTCACGCCGCTCTGCCATTGAGCTACCTCCCCGTGTCCCCGGCAGAATCTCCGGGGAACTGTACCCTTAAACCTGAAATTAGAAGAGAGGTTCCCGCCGCCCGGTTGTCTTGCAATCTCACGAAGGCTAAAACCGGCAAAGCTGTCAGCGAGGAATAACTTCAAAGAACTTTTAAAATGCCAGGCTATCGACATAACCCGGCTCTGATGATCTTCAACCCTTATGAAAAGAAGAACTTAATGTTTTTTAAAAGAGCGGCAATAAGACTAAAGCCGCCGTCCTTGGTTAAGGCCTGATTTGTATGCTATGAACTTCAATGTCTTTTCGGCTTGAACACCAACCACCACGCCGCAATTAATATTGCAACTATTATCACGTGCTGTATGAATTCTTTAGTAACCATCTTAGTCTTTTTTATCTCTCTTCCAAATGCCCGCCAACGAGAAAGCGATAATTGCGGTTATAACACACACCACTATAGTTGCTCCGTATACGTCTCTCATGTTGGTTAGTTAAAAGATTCGTAATAGGGTTTCTCACTGTATTCTATCCCTTCATAACGTGCCGGCATATCATCAATCGGTACCGGGTCTTCATCTTTAGTTATTCGGTTATGCTTAGTAACCATTACTGCTACTGCTGTTGCAGCGATAATAAACAGGGCCACGGATGACCAAAATATAATTTCCATGAGTGGGGGATTTAATGCCGGCGCTTACCCGACCGGCTTAGGACTTCTTTAATTATCGAAGAAATAAACTATTCTCACTTTGTTTGGGTCTTTCGAATGCGCCCTTAGCCTAGGGAATACTTTTTCTTTAAATCGGTCGCAGGTCGTGCCGTATTCTTCCCAGTTAAAGGCCTCCAATTCTGAAAGCGTATTCCAGCTATGCGAATGTCCATCGCTGCCATAGCTCGCGGACTCCTGCTTAATTTCGGGACAGCAATCAATTGGCAACCCTTTTGGTTCACTTACCATACTCGGCGTACCCTCAAACTGGTAACTCCGTACACCGGCCAATGCGCAAAAAAGATTATAATTTCTACCTGAATAAAAGCGATTGTCATAATCAATATGAAACTCCGGCTCATTATCATACTGGCCAAAATCTGGATTTCGGGTGTACCTGTCAATGCTTACCCATTTCCTTTTCTCCCAGAATTGCCACCATTTTGGCGCCACCAACTTCTCTGCATATAAGTGTATATCACAGCCCATGATAAATATTATTACGAGTTAAAAAGTTTAAAATAAAAGCCGGATGCCCCTTGACCGACCGGCGCGTTCTTCCATGAAACTATATGTGTGGCGCAATCGCGCTCATGATCGTCTCGTTGACCTGATTATTACCTACAACCACATCCAGCTTCTTTTGAATATCAACTTTCATCTGCGACATACCGGCGATATACTGTAAGGTGTCAGGATGAAAACCAACTTCCTCAATCTTCGCCTTACCGCCATCGATACTGTACACAACCTTTGCATGGAAAGGGCTTGTTACCTTGTGTGGTAAGAAGTATACATCAGGTATGCGGTAGGCGTAGACTTTGAAGTGGTTCATGGCTGAGGTTTTGAGAGTTCGAGTAAGAGGGCGTCAGCAATCGCAACAGCATCGCCTGCGATGGTTCGTATGGGCGTGGTACTTATATCGTTTGATAGTATGCCCTGCATGGCCATTGCTGCAATCAATTCGCGTTTAGATAAGCCGGTGTATATCTCATATCCCTCATCTACATGATCTGTTGTCTCTTTGGTTAACGGGAACGCTGGCATGTTTTTATTTTCCATGTAAAAACTTTTGATACGTTTTGATAAATATCTCTCCCGCCTCATCCTTACTCTTCCCTGCCTCTATAGCCCGTAGGTACGCTTCAATCGCTTTGTCGTCTGCCGCCTGCATGCTGCCGCGCTTGATGGCCTTTAAGGATTCCCAGTCTGAAAGAGTGTCGGGGTGTGGCTGCTGGATCATACGGGTACGCAATACTTTTCGTTAAATTCTTCGGTTACTAATTCGGTTTCGTCGATGTCGGACAGGGGCGCGAAATACTTTTGGCTATACCAGTTAGCTTCGCCGTATTCCATAAACTCGTATAAATCATCTTCAACATTAGAAACCGTTGTGATCTCGCCAAACTTTGGGCATGGTACATCATTCTTCCAATGCCTATCGTTAATGCACATGACTTTATTCATACTAAAACAGTTTCAAGATTAACAATTGCCTCTTTTTCTACCTCCGCCATCTCATCGGCGGTCTGGTCGGGAAGGACGGCGAAGAACGTTGTACGCCAACCGAAATCGGGACCATACTCGGATAGTATATAATATACTCGCCCGTTAGCATGATATTCATCGATAGCATCATAAGTATTGCCTACTTCAATTGGCGGGGTAGGCGTAACTCCATCAACTGCTTTTTCCGGGAATGGCTCCATTAGCATTACTTTCGGCATGGCTCAACGATTTAAATTCATTATCCTTTCACACGCCGCAACACACTGCGCGGCTGTCATCGAAAGGGAACAGATTTGGTCTTTCATACATAGTGCGGTTAATGGTTCGTCACAGGGAATGAGTTAAAAGGTTGTCACATAAGCCAGACCGTAAGCAACTGCTAATAATGCGATGCCGATCAGTGCTGCGTAAAAATGTTTCATCGTTTAGATTTTAGTTGTTTATAATGTGCCGCCATCTTAGCGGCGAATTCTCTGAATATATTTAGACCTTCCTTGTCCTCCGGATCAATCACAAAGTCGGCCCCTACCCAATCCGGATCGCTATCCACGAATACGCTCACCCCGTACCGCTCTACCGGCGCTATGATTACATTCTGCGCGCCTATGATCATATCTTCTACTGGATAGTACTCGTACATTTCAATTTCTTTTTAATCCTGCGAAATCTGATCTCGCAGATGGTTACAGTGATTGCGGCTAGGGCAGCGAGTTGGATTAGGGTGGTCATGCTATCTTCTTTTGAGCTTTGATAGTTTTCTTTTCGAGCCAGTTCTGCAAGTGCTCCTCACTTATACGCACAACCTTGCCGACTTTTACAAAGGATATAAGCCTATCATCCTGCCAGCGTTGAACCGTTCTGGTGCTAACTCCGAGCTTTTCAGCCACATCCTTTATTGTTAAAAATTTCTCGGACATTGTTAAATGATATTAAATGGAATGTTAATGCGTGGTTGGGGTGTTGGAGCAGTGTAATATTTTTTTATTCTTTGCTACTTAATTGCTGGCTCTGTTTCTTCAAGCAATTCCTTATCTTCTAAATTTGTTGCTTCCCGCAAAACAGAAAGCGCAGGAGGGGTTACAAGGGGGCCGTTAGATTTATTCTTCGTCACTAAACGGCTTACCCAGTATTCTGAAAACCCCAGGACTATCGCCAGCTTTTGCTTTGTCTGCCTATTGATCTTCTTGATAGCCTTCTTAGAAAGTTTCATCCTATAATCTGTTTTAGTATATTCGTTGAAACGTTTGTTGAAACAAATGTAGATACTTTATAGATACAATGCAAATATTTTATAGATAATTAATAGATTTTTTATTGAAACATCGTTGCAAATGTTAACTCAGAATAAAATTGATAAGTTCTATTTAGACGTTAATTCATTGGACATCAAGAAGAAAGTGTCAGTCATTACAAAGGAAACCGCGTTTCCTCAAAGTAATGTTAGCGAATGGCTGAACAAAGTAAAAAGGCCCAGTGAAGCCTTTATAGATAAGTTTTATGAAAAGTTTGGTTACATGATTAAAGCATCTACAAAAGTTCTACAAAACAATGTTGTGAGTGAACCCGATTTGATATACGAGACTAACGATCAGATTAATTTTATTGAGCTTAAAACCGCATCCGGTAAAACATTAAAAGTCATGCCTGAAGGACCGGGCGAGGTAGCATTGTTAAACGCTTTTTTAGAAGAACGAGATAGGGCAATAGAAGATTTAATGACCGATAAAACAAAGCTGCAAAATACAATTGACTCTAACTTGACGGCAATGATGCAATTGTTAAGCGCCCTTTCACGACATGACCGGGCGTTTCATGAGACCATGTTAAAATCATTGGCCCGTTTAGAAAAGCGCCAGGAAAATGATTTAGTTGCAGAAGCGCGCAGTTTTGAAGCCGTGAAGCAATTGGAAGAGCAGACAGGGGGCAAGTAGTACGGTAGGCACACGTAGTGCAGGTAATCCATGAATTGCGCATGGCTGTAGCAGTTTTTAAAATGTTGATATACGCCAGTTAGCTGGATGTCTGAGCGGAAAAGGTATAAAAAGGCGCGGCCTTCATCGTAGCGATCAGGCACTGGCGAGCGCCCTTAAACCTTGACTACAAGCCACGCCGGATCGGCGTCCCGTAGTCTCCTGGTTTAAGATCAATTCGCCAGTTTCGATCGCAAGAGAACTAACAGTCCAATAAGTTTTAACCGGTTATGCCGGTATGAGGAGCCGCAAATATAATGATTATGGTCAATTAAGCTGAAGAAGATCGAGGCATAGCGAATCGGTTTTAAGTGTTTTAGGAATCTGGTACCGTTTACTACCCAGAGTAACCAAATGATCTTTGT
>DASUVL010000365.1:0-2003 GCA_036379015.1 Niastella sp. | reverse complement strand
CCCTTCTGTTCTGGCTGAGCCAGAACAGAAGGGTTTTTTCATGATAAACCGGCAGTTCCAAATCCAAAATTGGGGGTATGATCTACACTTTTGGCCGGTCTGTCTCGTTTCAGTATATCATATCGCAGGATTTCGTAAGTTGTAGCCTCAAACATTAAACGGCCGTTTTTTTTGAACGAACTGGAACTGATACAACAACTCCGGGCGGGGGACGAACTGGCATTCAAATCATTGGTAGCAAACTATCAGGACCTGGTATATAATACGGCGCTGGGTGTGGTGCAAAACAGTGAGGATGCTGAGGACGTTGCCCAGGAAGTCTTTATTCAGGTATTCCGCTCTATTGATCAATTTAAGGGCGATGCCCGCCTTTCTACCTGGATCTACCGCATTACCACTACCAAAGCACTGGATCACATTCGCAGCCGCAAACGCAAAAAGCGCTTTGCCTTTATTACCAGTCTTTTTGGCGCCAATGACGAGTTAGTGCATGAACCCGTTGATTTTCAACATCCCGGGGTGGCGCTAGACAGAAAAGAACAGGCCGCCCTGCTTTTCCGCATGATTGAACAACTCCCTGACAATCAAAAGGTAGCATTTACTTTACATAAAACAGAGGAACTGAGTTACCAGGAAATCGCCGATATAATGCAGTTGTCGGTGTCGGCGGTGGAGTCACTGCTATTCAGGGCGCGGCAGAACCTGCGTAAGTTGCTGGAAAAATATTATGCACAGAATAATTCACAAGACAAGTAAGCGGTTCGAAGGATTTGCTATTTATTAGCGTCAAATTTATAATTTTACATCGTAAATTACATTTATGTCAATCGATTCAAATAACGACTCCCGGGTAGATGCAGTGCTGAATAGCCTGGATGGGATGCAGCGGGCCAAGGCGCCTGACTTTCTGTATACCCGCCTGAAAGGCAGGATGGAGCAGGAGTTTGACCAGGGCGGCCCGCTTGGCCGTTGGCTTACCAGGCCTGTGCTGGCTTTAACGATTGCAGCAATTGTACTTATTTTAAATGCGACCACGGTGCTTAAAATGTGGGAGCAGAATACTTCCACCAATAGTACTAATGAATCAGGACAGATAGTAGCCGCCGAATATCCGGCTGGCATATATCCTGTATATAATGAAAATTCACTGGAACCATGATGAGGCCCCCCCGACAACGATGGCTTTTGGTACTTGTAGCGATCTTATTATTGACCAACATTGCCACGCTTTCCATTTACTGGTTTAAAAAACCCACCCACGATGGTGGTCCCGGACCCGGCAACCGGGAACGAAAAATGGGACAGTTTATGGTAGATCAAATGAAATTCGACGCTACACAGGAAGCCTCCTATTGGAAACTGCGTGATTCTATGATCATCATCCAAAAGCCGGTGATGGATTCCATCCGCAATTCTAAAAAAAGATTTTTCGATCTGTTGAACCAACCCGATGCAACAGACTCACTGCTGATAGCCCACACCAATGAAATTGCCGATCTGCAGAAAAAACTCGACGTTGCTACATTCCGTCATTTTCAAAAAGTTCGCGCCATATGCCGGCCCGATCAATTGCAAAAATTTGATACAGTTATCAAAGAGATCGTTAACCGCATGACGCCTTTCAAACGATTTAATAACAAGTCTGATTCGTTAAAGAAATAGTTTGTTTGTGAATGGTGAATGGTCAATGGTCAATGGTGAATAATACAAAAGGCAATAATCAAATATCAATAGCTAACTCGCAAAAGCCAAATGCAAAGGCGTCATACGCCAAGGCGGGACACGCATTGCAAGCATGAAACGGCAGACGTGCAAGTAAAACCTGAAATCGAGAAAACCAGGAAACTGGCAACCAGTAACTGATAACCGGCAACGCAACGCTATAAGCTTATAGCGTCTAAAACACACGCCACTCCACTCCAATTTTACCACGAAAAGGGTATTACCTTGTACTCATTTTGGTCGTTACTTTGCTTTTAAGAAAGTACACCAAAAAATTGTTT
>DASUVL010000364.1:0-6890 GCA_036379015.1 Niastella sp. | reverse complement strand
TAACTGTAGTTTCAATAATCTCAATTCCTTATCTATTTTATCGAACGCTGCTTATCGTAAAATTGATTGTAGAAATAATAATCTATCCGCAGCAGCGCTAAATAAGATCTTTGACAGCCTGCCAGTTAATAGTACACCTACAACGCCGTATCGCATTTATATTCAAAATAATCCAGGAACTTTTTCATGTAATACGGTTATAGCTAATCAAAAAGGATGGAATGTATTTACAAATTAATGCCTTTAAAATTATGTAATATCCGGTCGAAATGAACCGGTTCTAACAGTTTAATGATCTCGGTTTTCAACGCATCGGGAAATCCTTCAAACATTTTATTGTATCCCGCTGTAAAGCGTAATAAGAACGCATAGTTCCCCGTGTTATAGTTATTTTGAATATATATAGGAGAATTATAATTTTGGCTTCTAATTGCCATATATGAAATCCTCCATTTACCTCTTGATAACCGGCGTGCTGCTGGCATTGTCCGCTACTTCTCAAACACCCGACTATTCTCAATGGGTTAAAACCATTACGATTGATGGAAAAAGCATTACTATACTTCGTGTCGATGAATTAAAGTTCCCTTCAACAATTTTAGGACATATATCGGGCGCACAGGATTTGCTCGATGATTTGAAACACATCTACAAAAAGACCATGGGCCAGAGTTACAACCCTAATTTTGGTATAGAACACAGTTGCCAGGAGATTGAAAAAGTAGACAAAACCTTCCCGGTCCATTACTACCGTGAGGAACTTAAAGCATATAGAGATGTACACGATGCTATTAAACAAAAAGAACAAGATGAAATGAACGCCCGAATAGCACAACAAAACGCAGAGAAAGAGAAATTAAAAATAGAAAGATTGAAAACCGGTTATTATTGGATAAACCATGACAGTATAAATGTGCGTAGTAAACCTAATATGCAAGCGCTTATCATTGGACAGATACATCGATTAAGTTACGTAAAAGCTTTTCAAGTCGATAACAAACCAGATTGGGCAGAGATCTCATTTGGTGAATATGATGGTAAATACACTGGCTATGTTTTGGGCAAATATGTGGCGGAGGATTGGGATGAACTTACTCCTACCGCTGAAGACAGTGTTACTCTTATAAGCGGACCGAATTATAATTTTATACCCAACAAGGCTAACCTTGCAAAAGCGAAACAAGCAGAAGCGGCTCAACAGCAACGCGCCATAAGTACTTCCAGATCAGGATCGGGTAGAAAATATCATTTAGGGCCCAGAGGTGGATGTTATTTCATTAACTCTCATGGAAACAAGGAATATGTAGACCGAAGCTATTGTAACTAACTTTATTCAATTTACGGGGATTTTGTGTGCCGCCGCAGCTATCGATGTTTTTGTTTTGCGCTGATGTACTTATGCTAATGGAGAAGATATCCTCCTCCTTATCTCCCAAACTAATTGTAACAGTATACAGTCCGTCAAACACCTTCTGTACCGGAATGCTTTTCCCATTACATCTTGCCTCATAATTGTATTGATCGTTTAAGCACAGCAACATAGCGGCAGTTCGGGTATTTTGATCCGGGAAAAGTTTAAACGTACCTTTAAATGCATCGTTATTGGCGCTGAATTTTTGAGCAATAGGCCATACATTGAATCCATAAGTAACTGTACCCGCTTTGTATAAAGCACTGAACCAGTTTAAAACAGGAGATGACAATGCCCCAAATTGATGCCAGCCTCCCCCATTGCCGGTTTCAATACTGAAGTTCTCCCAGCAGTTATAGCTATCTTCTGTTTCACGCTTCCACACGTCCAGGGCAGTTTTGGCAATCCGGATCGCTTTTTCAGGCTCATTCAAATCGAGCATTGTTTTCCAAATGAACCATTGATGGGCCATCCATACCCTGCCATTCCAATAGCCGTCTTTGTTATAATAAGGGGCTGTTTGATCAATCGCCGTTATTCCATGATCGCTCCACAGTTCACCTTTCGTAAAAAGATGGCTGACAATGCTGCGCTGTTGCTCCCGCGTACATATACCTGCGATCAATGGACTACAACCATCGAGCCCCCTATTGAAATTAGTACCGGACGAATGTTTAAGGATCCCTGTCGCGTTACCAGTGCTGTCATGCATAACATATCCGTAATAGCCGGAAGCCTCGTCCCATGCATACTGTTGCAATGACTGGCTGTATGTTTTAATATCCGAATTGTATTTCTCTATATCTTCTTTATACCCCAACTGCCAGGCAGCCATTTTTAATAATTTTGCAAACCGGATCTGGTGCGATGTATTTATAACCGGCGCCACTACTTTCTCCTGCTTTTCTTTATGCGTAAATACCTGCGGACTATAATCATCCCATCCGCCTGAATTATAAAAGATGTCCCAGGTTTGAATAAGATTTGTCTTGAGTTTCCGGGTAGGTGAACTCTCCCCGCCTCCCAGAAAGTTGTAATAACGTTGTAACCGGGGGTAGAACCAGGTTAGATATTCTGTATTCTGCGTTTTGTTCCATAATTCATTAAACAGATACCCCTGTACAGGTAATGGTGTACCATGTTCCAAAAATGCAGACTGCTCCGCATCATCCATTGTGTAAGCATTCAAAGTTTCCAGGGCACGCCCCACATTTAATTCCGAATACCCCAGGCCAATAAACCCGGCATCCCAGGTATAGAAAGAACTCCACTTTTTACCGGGCGTAGTATGCTTTATATACTTGTTGCCCATGAATGCGGGATATATAAGGTTGGTGAGCGTGGTGGCTGCCATCAACTGCTGACTTAATTGATACGGTTTGCCTGCTTCGTTACAATGATCTTCATTGATGCGGGATTGTTGACGGCGACTCATGTTCTCCGCATCGTTCCATTTTGTATTCAGCCATTTTAACTTATTGGTTACTTCCCCCTCGTTATCACCGCAAACTACAAATGCATAGCTCGATGCTTTTTGTCCTGGTTGTAGCACGATGGGGGCAGCAAATACATTCTTAAACCAGCCCTTATTATTACCTGTAATTTTGGTTTTACCAGCACCTCCATGGCCGGCCTTAACAAGGTTCTCGAATTTAGATAAGGCTTCATCCGGATCATCATGAAGCAGCACCCGTTCATTGGCCGATACATCACTCCAAACCAATCCGTAAAACTCCTTTATGTCGTCATACTTCAGGATAACAGCATTGGGAATGCCCGTCGCTATTTGTTTAGGCACTTCATTTAACTTTTCCTCGTTCAATCTTATTGATGATACTTCTGTTTTCTTCAGCAGCGCGAAGCCGTCTAATAGGACAACCGTATTACCAGGCGTTTCTATGCACAGGCTTATTGCTCCTTGAGGCAGATCGTCTACATTCAAAGTTGCCAACGCATATGTTGCAGTGCCGTTTAAACCAAGCAGCGCTTGCCGTTTCCCATTTACTATTGCCTGTATGCCGGCTTCTCCCCCGCCGGCAGTTCTGTATCTAAAAACAATGGCCCCACTACGCAGGCTCCTGTTATTGAGCAATCGATACAACAGTTTTTCTCCGGGCTTTTTACCTATTGCGATGGCGGTATGACTTACGGCATGCTCATCATTTACCTGGCCCCGTAATTGCCCGTTGTATACCAGGTTATAATTGAAGGCAATTATTGAATCTGTTTTACTAATATAGTCTGCCGCTTTTTGCCAGGTAACCTGATCTGGCAACAAGAGCTGCACTCTTTTACTGTAGGGAAAGATGATTGTGCTGAATATATTCAATGCACAACTTCGATTGCTGGTGGTGTTATTCACGAACTCCGCCTTTATTAAACGGCTTTTTTCATCCACGCTGCTAAACGATACATCGCAAAACACTTTATCTTTCCACTCCAACTCATATCTGTAAGAAAAATAAGAAAGATCCGGCGCCGCCTGCCAGGGATGATAGCCAGACTCCCGTTGAGTACTGGCTACCACCGTTTGGTTTCTCAAATACAGTGAGGGTTGTACAATAACATCAAACCGGATTCCATTATTTTCCGCCGGCACATGCGAGATGCCGTTATATTTGTTTGAATAGGGCCCCCAGGAAGGCAGCGCCATATCATGTGTATTTTCCAGCGACTTAGTAAAACCATGCTGCCATGATGTGTAGATGGATGATGCTGGTTGGGCCAATAAGCCACTCGTCAATATTTGGAAAATGCCAATAAAAATCACAAATCTCAAATCACAAAGCCTGCCCTGCAACAGCGGGGATCCAAAAAAGAAAATTACAGGAATACAAATGAACTTTCTTTTCATTTCAGGTATGGATTGAGTTTGACCTCTTCTGCATTAAATGGTAAATACCAATTGGCAGGATCAGATAATTTACTATCCAGATCCAGTTCATTAAATCGTGCGATGCCGATACGGGTCTTAATGGCCTCCTTAAGCACATCAGGCCGTCCGCGCCTTGCCAGCCTTAATAGATCGAACCAGCGTTTTCCTTCAAAAGCAAGGTCCCTGGCCCGTTCTTTAAAAATATAATCTTCTATCTCTTCCGTTGTGGAGCCCGCTGTAACCGGAATAGCATCTGTAGGGCCGTATTTGCTTCTGATCCGGTTGATTTGAGTAATGGCGCCGGCTTTATCGCCCATCCTGTTCAATGCTTCCGCTTTCATCATTACTACTTCCGAAAATCTGTATCCCTGCCATATGGCGTCACTTCTGTAAGGTTGCCTTATAGGGGGAGTAATAGCCAGCGTAGACGGTAGTATTTTGCCCAGGCCAAGATATTTCCAGATCACTTTGTGCTGGCTATTAAAGTTATTGTAATATGGTTTGCTGCCGGCCCAGGCAGCACCAAATCCACGCATATCTCCTACCACACGAAGGGTGTCGCCGGATTGCATCAGGGTATTGTTCCAATTACCGGCTATATGATCTGCGGGTGCGATCATATATTTACCGCCCCAGGCCGGATCGTCTGATGTAAGCATCATCATTGGATGCGTTTCCCTGAAATTATAATTGAAATTGATGTGAAAAATGGGCTCCGACACATGATCTGTAGCATAGAAAATGTCGAAAAAGTTGGCTGCCGCTGCAGTGCCATAGAGATTATGTTTACCCAGGTTATAAATTTTCTGGATGGCCGCATTAGCCGGCTCATATTTATGACGCCACAGGTAAATATCGGCCAGTAAGGTGTTTACGTTTCCGGTTACCGCTCTTGTACGTCTGCCATCGGGGCTTTCCGACAGGTTTAAATTGGGTTGCCTTATTAAGATCACATCTTTTACCATGGTAAGCGCTGCATTCAGATTGGCTTCCAGTGTATCTAATATTACTTGCTCTGATGTGGGCGGTAAATTTTCAATATTATGTATGCTATCTGTTGGGGTTAACACCAATGGTACCCGTCCAAAGTTCCTTACTAAATAGAAATAAGCAAACGCTCTCAGGAAATAAGCCTCTCCTACATACTGGCGGGCATTTTCCGGCGTAAAATTATTAGGGTCATTCGGTACCCTGGGGATATACTTGATCAGGTAATTAGCCCTGTTGATGAGATCGTAATAGGCATTCCAGTTCGTGTACTTATTAGTGGCAGTAACCCGATGCTCTGCCAGCTCCATTAAGCTTGTGTCTACACCCGGGCCTGGCTTCACCAGGTCGGCCCGCATTTCGCCCGTCACAAACATCGATTCTACCAATGGCTGTAAACCGGCATAAGCGCCCCTGAGCGCAAAATCTGCATCGTAAAAGTCTTCAAAAAAGTCTTTATCGATGACTATATCTTTTGGTTTAACATCAAGGAATTTGTTGCACGATCCACCGGCCAGTAATGTTACAACCAGAACCATAAGAAACAGCATCCGGCACCGGGCTGTCAATAAATACGTTTTCATATAACTGCTTTCAATTGACCCTTTCCCGCAAAGCGGGACTCAGGGCCTGTTAATTAATCGACATTGGACTCAATTACTAAAACCCTACATGTACTCCGGCTACGAAGGCTCGTAACTGAGGAACATTGCCGTAATCAATGCTGTAGGTAACAGGGTTTGTAATGCTGCCTACCTCCGGGCCATAGCCTTTATATTTAGTAATGGTGAACAGGTTTTGTGCGGTTAAAATAATTCTTGCGCTCTTGAAGGCTTTACGGGTTTCTTTCGCTGGTATATTATAGCCTATCGTAATTGCTTTAAACCGCATATAGGAACCATTTTCTATCCAGCGGCTCGAGAACCGCGTGTTGCCCACCCGATCATTGTGTAAAAACCTTGGCATGCTGGTTACATCTCCGTTAGAGCGCCAGCGATCATTTATATTTACCGACTGGTTGTCGTAATTAGTCATTGCTTCCAGGGAGGCGCGTTGCGCATTGTATACATCCCTTCCCAAAGCAAAATCAACGAAAATATTCAGGTCGAAGTTCTTGTAGGAAAACGTATTGGAGAAGCCACCAAAAAGATCGGGATTACTGTTCCCTATCACCTTCATATCCCCCTCGTCAATAACACCATTTTCGTCTACGTCTTCAAAAATAATGTCTCCGCCCTGAAATGGATGAGCGTTGTTGCCACCATTCTTCACTTGTACTTCGTCGGTTGAACTATAAACACCTATGGCATTATAACCCAAGAAGGACCCTATAGAACTCCCTGGTGCTGCGGTAGTCTGGTATCGTTCATGGTTCTCTGTTGGGTCCTCGCCTTGCGGGTAGCTGCGTATTTTATTTTGGTTGAATGCGGCAGTTAACTGGGTTTGCCAACCTAATTTTTTCTTCAAGATCTTTCCTGATACAGAGAGCTCTACCCCGGTATTTCTAACGGCTCCATCATTGACCACGTAACTGTCAAACCCGGTGGTTCCGGCCAGCCTCCTGTAATTTAACAGGTCATTGGTGTTCTTAATATAAAAATCGGCAGTAACCGCAAT
>DASUVL010000363.1:0-4441 GCA_036379015.1 Niastella sp. | reverse complement strand
GCCCTTATTGGCGCCCTGGTACTTTGGTCGATGGTAATATTACAGGAAAGAAGAAGTTCCGGAAAAAAACAGGCATCGCCCATTACCGGTAAAACACTGCTGCTGTTATTGCTGACAGGCTCAGCAATCGGACTAACCACTTTTCTCTATTATTTATCTGTACAGTACATACCGGCGTCAATCGCCATCATAGCACTCATGCAATTCACCTGGATGACCGTACTGCTTGACTGGTACCTGCTGAAAAATGCGCCGGGGAAAATGCTGCTAATTGCTATTGCCTGTATCCTGGTGGCTACCGTTATGGCATCAGGTGGGTTTGATTCTATAAAAACACTTTCTTTTACTGGCATGTCCCTTGCCCTTGCTTCTGCGCTGTTATATGCATTCTATATAATTGCCAATAGTAGAGCAGGTAAACAAATACCATCTATAAAAAGAAGCGCCATTATGGTAACCGGCGCAGCCGCCGGCATCTTCCTGGTAAACTGTTACCAGTTGTCAGGCGGTATTCCGCTCAGCTTTTCCTTTTTCAAATGGACCTGCCTATTGGCCTTATTCGGCACCATCATTCCGCCGCTTTTATTTGCCAAAGGAATTCCCAAAGTAGGCGCATCCGTTAGTTCCGTACTTATGGTGGCCGAAATGCCGGTAGCCATTATTTGTTCATCGATGCTACTGAAGGAACCCATTCATTGCATTCAGTGGGTGGGCATAATCATTATGCTTTGCGCCATTATCTATTTGAATATAAGCCACAGGGCAAAATAAGCTCACCTTCCAGGCACAGAAAAGGTCGTCTCAAATAAGAGGCGACCTTTTACATGTGTTACCTTATCCCATCACTTACTTAATTCTTATTACCTGCACACCTTCAGCATCTAACTTCCTCACTCCTTTAATTAATAAGGCGACCTGGCTATCTTTCCCTCGTACATCATGCATGATCAAATGGTCAATATCAATGGCTGCAAAGGCCGGTCGGGGATCTGGCTGCTGAGTACTCAATGAGATATCAGCCAGTGAAATATTTTTCACATGCCGAATAAATAAACCATACACCGGTAAGTTCTTCCAAATGGTTGGTTCGGGATACCCTTTTTCATCTTCCGCCACACTATCGATGGTAGCAATAAAATCGCCTTGCTTCAGGCCACCCCTGTTCACAAGGCGAAGGTGGCTCAACGAAATGTTTTCTATGCTGGCATTGCCGACACCCGTAATAGAGGCGGCATAGTTGCCGGTATTATAAGCTGTGATATTTGATATACTGATATTCCGCATAATTCCCAATGGAGGCGCCGGCGCTTCCGGTATATGTTTGCGTGCCCGGTTACCCAACCGTACATAAATGGGGCATTCCGTTTCTTCTATCACAATGTCATGTACCTGCACGCCTTCCATCACGCCGCCATCAACTATTTCCAAAGAGATGCCACTGATGCCAATATTTGTCCTGCCAAAAATCGGCGGCACTTTACTGATCGATCGTTTCACCACGCAATTTCCAATATTTATATTTTTAAACCCGCCCGTTGATTCTGTACCACATTTGATGGCATTGGTAAAACTGCTCACAATACAATTGGTGATCACCACATTTTCACAACCCGCCTTGCCGGTGCTTTTTAGCACAATGGCATCATCATCTGAATCTATGATACAATTTGACACCACCACCCTTCGGCAACCATCTATATCCAATCCATCATTATTCCGGTTGCAATGGTTGTACACTTTGATATTGTTTATCTGTACGTTGTCACAATTCAAATAATGCTGGTTCCATATGCCTGAATTTAACATGGTAATGCCTTCTACCAGTACGTTACTGCACGATATGAACAGCAGGTTTCTTGGTCTGCCATCCAAATCACCACCGGATGTTGAACGCGGTATTTGTCGGGCGCCTTGTCCATCAACAGTTCCATGTCCCGTAATGCTAATGTTTGTTTCCCCTTCGGCATACAACAAGGCATACCAACCGCCCGGATCTTTTTGCGACCGGTATGCCGGTTGCGCACGGCGGGGCATATCACTGGTATCTGTACTGGCAAATAAAAACGCCCCGCTCTCTAAATGCAGCTCCACATTACTTTTCAGCACGATCGTCCCGCTTTTGTATTTGCCGGCCGGAATAACTACCTGTCCGCCGCCTTTGCTATTACAGGCAATTATGGCCTTGTTAATAGCTTCTGTACTTATTATATTGGTGTCACTTTTAGCGCCGTAGTCAACGATATTATACTGCTGAGCCCTGGCGGATTGTATGCCAGCGAAAATAGCCAGGCACACAAGCGATCTACTAATTAATTTTATCATTGCTCCCTTTCTTAATACCCAGTATTTTGCCCAAGCTCAGGATTCTGATCTCTTGCAAATTGCGGTATAGGTAATACCATTTTGTTTTCATTCACCGGTTTGCCTTTGGCGCTTAACACCGTGACTGCCCGGCCCGTTCTTTTCAAATCGAACCAGCGATGAAATTCCAGCGCAAACTCCATCCGGCGTTCATGTTCAATGGCCAGCTCAAGTGTTGGATATTTGGCAGAAGGATACCCGACCGTTCCATATAATGGCACCCCGGCTCTTGCTCTTACCCTATTCAGGTATTGCACATCCCCGGTTACTTCTGTCAGCATCAGCAATACATCGGCATAGCGTAATATGATAAAGTTATTATTGCACGATTCTGCTGCATTCACAATTGGCGCATTGATGTCTTTCCATTTCTTCTGGAACTTGATGGCGATCCAGTTCCCGCCTTTATAATATCCCAATTCAATGGAAGTATCTCTTCTTTTATCGCCCGCTTCATATTCGTTGTACAGATCGTCGGTTACCTGGTTCATACCGCCGCCAAAACGGGTAATGGAAAAATTCTCAAAGGGCGAAAATGCCGGCCAGTACGTGCTGGATGGATTGTTAGCACCTCCTTTATATTGAATTTCAAAGATCGACTCTTTGGTATTCTTCTGCGCCAACGTTGCTCCCCATAACGATCCAAATTCAGGCAACAGGGTATACGGAGTTCCATTATACGAATTGTATACTTGTTGCAATGCCTGGGCAGCTGCGGTTTTATTGCCCATGGTCAGGTATACTTTGCCCAGTACAGTTAGTGCTGCACCATTTGATGCCCTGCCTGGTTGCGGCACTTTATCCGGCGCCGTTAAATGATCTGCTGCATATTTCAGATCATCGATCACCTGGTTATACACTTCTGCTTTAGGTGTGCGGTTGGTGGTAAATGCTTCTCCCGACGATATCGGCTTTGTTACCAGCGGCACATCGCCCCAGGCCTGCACCATACCGAAATAATACAACCCTCTTAAAAACCGCATTTCTGCAGTCACCTGGGTAATATAGGTATCATCCAGCGAAGCGCTCTGGATCTTATCCAATACAATGTTCAGGTTGTATAATGATATATACGAATCGTTCCAAAGCTGGTTCACCACATTGTTGGCCGGGTTTAATGTATAATCCCGGAACGCCCACCTGTCCCCCACGGTTATACTTCCCGAACCGGCCACCTGGTAAATAGTTGCATTGTCTGAGAGCAACTCTCCGCAATACGACATTAAGCCCGTTGGCCCATACATGGTATATAATGTACTGTACGCATTGTTGACCGCCAGGTCAAAATCACTTTTTGTTTTATAGAAATTATTGGCATTGCTATTTGATACCGGCGCCAGTTCCAGGAAAGATTTTTTGCAACTGATAATGGCTGCTATGAAGAGTATACTGATAATTACTTTCGTTTTCATAATTGTTATTTTTGAATACTGCCGGTCTGACCTGTCAGGTCCAATTCAATCTAATAATTACTCAAGCTTACATGATGGACCTTACAGGTCAGTCCCAAATTGTTACAGATCCACTTTTACACCAAAGGTTACCGTAATGGGTATGGGGTAACTTCCATAATCGGCCCCCACCATTAATCCCGGCGGGAATGGCGTATTGCTGGTAGCCGCATCGGTGCCGGTTGAATAAATGCTGTTCTCCGGATCGTACCCTACGTACTTACTGAACACATGCACATTCTCGGCATTTACATACACCCGCATGGTGCGGAATGATAGTTTGGAGGTGACCGCCCTTGGTAAAGTATATGATAAACGAATATTTTTGATCCTTACAAAACTGCCGTCCTCGATCCAGTAGCTCGAGAACTGAGTCTGCATGCCTTTGTATTCGGCATTGGGTTTAAATGTTTTTCCATCACCCGGCTCCTGTTCCGACTTCCAGTAGTTTGAGACCGATGCATACGCATTGCGGCTGTCGTTCCAGTATTTATTATAGCGGGTTTGCTGATTCACGATCTCGTTCCCAAATATGCCATGCAACATAAAGGAGAACTCAACATTCTTATAACTGATGGTGTTTATCAGTCCGGCTGTAAAATCGGGCTGGGCATTACCCAGGTTGGTCC
>DASUVL010000362.1:0-2822 GCA_036379015.1 Niastella sp. | reverse complement strand
TTTCCAAGGCCTCTGGATGCGCCCGTAATAAAAATAGTTTTTGTCATTGCTTATTATTTAAAAGTATGACACAAAGCTATTACGGCCGCTTGCCAACGACTTATACAAAAATCCGGAATACAGATACATTTTTACGGAACTGTATATTTATTAAAGAAGGGCTTGGGTAGGTCTGGTTATCAATTAGATTATTTGCCATAAGTGATTTTTCCGTATTTATCCGAATGGAAATCGTTGTATGCAGCTACAACTTCCTGATGTGGCTGATATAGTTACGCAATGATTCAAACATTCGTAAATGTACAAAATGTTGCAACAATTGAGGTTTTGCCGCGACCCCCGGAACAAACTTTGCATATACTTTCATACAAGCCAAACCAAACCAGGCCAAACCCTCCCCAAAAAATAACTCTCCTGTATTTATGCCGGGCATTCCTTTGCCCGGGTAGTGCCTCACTATAACTATTTAACCATTTAAATTGATCTAATTATGAGAATCAACTCTTCTAACGTTGCCTGCCGGCTCACGGCTGCACTGGCGGTTTTTATGCTGGTTTTAATTGGTTGTAAAAAACATGATGTCCCTGCTAAGGACAGAGAAGTTGATATTCAATTGATCGCCGATAATTTTGTTTCTCCTATCGGCCTTGTAGCTCCCTCTGATAACAGTAAACGGCTGTTTGTAATTGACCAAATTGGGAAAATATGGATCATTGACAAACAAGGCAATAAATTGGCTACACCTTTTCTGGATGTAAGCAGTAAGTTGGTAACGCTGAATCCCGCTTTTGATGAAAGAGGTTTGTTGGGCCTGGCTTTTCACCCAGGCTATGAAAACAATGGGTTATTCTATATCTATTATCAACTGCCGCCACGTGCCGGTGGTCCGCAAACCGGCGTTTTGTGGAATAACCTGAGCCGTATTTCGGAATTTAAAGTGTCTGCTGATATGAATGTGGCAAACATAAATTCGGAAAGGATACTGCTGGAATGGGATGATCCTCAATTTAATCACAATGGTGGTACCCTGGCTTTTGGTCCTGATAAATACCTGTACATTTCATTGGGCGATGGCGGTGCTGCAAACGATGTAGCACCAGGGCATGTGGAAGACTGGTATGCAGCCAATGCAGGCGGCAATGCACAAAATGTAGAAGCCAATTTGTTTGGCAAGATCCTGCGGATCGATGTAAACGGCAGCCCGTATAACATACCAGCTGATAATCCCTTTGCAGGCAAACCCGGTAGAGATGAGATCTATGCCTATGGTTTCCGGAATCCTTATCGTATGTCATTCGACATGGGCGGTTCGCACCAGCTGATTGCAGGTGATGCAGGTCAGGTATTGTGGGAAGAGGTTAGTGTGGTGAGGAAAGGTGGTAACTATGGCTGGAATGTAAAGGAAGGTACGCATTGCTTCAATGCCGCCAATAACGACACTGTTCTTGCCTCCTGTCCTTCTGTAGATAGCATGGGTAATCCATTGATCGATCCGGTGATAGAATTGAACAACTGGCAAAATCCTGCGGGCGGCAAAGCAACTACGGTCATCGGCGGACATGTATATAGAGGAAAGGATATTAAAGGCTGGGATGGTAAATATATCTTTGGCACTTTCTCTCAAACACCTACAACGACTGATGGAGAACTCTTTATGGCCACCATGGGAGGCAACACCTGGTCATATAATGAAATATCCCTGAAAAGCCATCCCGATGATATTGGCTATTATCTGCGTGGATTCGGGCAGGATGATGATGGAGAAGTTTATTTGACTGTTTCCTCTATACTCGGCCCCTCAGGTGCTACCGGTAAAGTATTCAAGTTAGTTGTGGTAAAGAATAAGAACGATTAATTGTTGTAGTGTTCATTTGTAGAAGTATCTACCCAAAAAATGCTGTACCCGGTGTTAATACAAAAGGTTGCTTCGGCGACCTTTTTGTATTTGCTCATTTCAATAACACATGATTAACATTATATAATAGCAAAATTACCATGGTCGATAATAATTTTAATTTATGCTAATATGGTTGAATAAACCGCATATCGTTCCTCTATAACGGGTTCCTGTCATAAGTAATTTGGCACTTAATTAAAAACTTAACCCAAATAATACTTATGACAATGAAAAGATTACTTATTGTCCTATTCGTATTATTCTCTTTCACTTTTGTTAACGCGCAACAAACAAGACAAATTACAGGAAAAGTATCGTCGGCAGTAAACCCCACGTTAGAGGGAGCTACGGTACAGGTAAAAGGAACATCTCTATCTACCATAACCGATGGAGCTGGAAAGTTTTCTATTACAGTGCCTTCCAATGTAACAACCCTTGTTATTTCGTACGTTGGCTTTCAGCCGGTGGAAGTGGATATTTCACGAATCACAACGATTGATGTTGTTTTGAAAGAAAAGGTAACAGACATGAACGACGTAGTTGTCGTAGGTTACGGAACATCTCGTAAAAGGGACCTCACCGGATCTGTTGCCTCCATCAATACAAAGGACCTGGATAAAACACCTGTTATCAGGGCCGATCAAATGCTGCAGGGACGTGTGAGCGGTTTGCAGTTCACCCAAACAGACGGTCAGCCGGGAAGTGCAACCTCGATCCGGATCCGGGGTACCAATTCAATTAACTCGGGAAATGAACCTTTATATGTGATCGATGGCTTCGCCGGTGTTGGCGATCTGGCCTCCATCAACCCAGGCGATATTCAATCAATAGAAGTATTAAAAGATGCATCGGCTACCGCTATATATGGAAGCCGCGGCGCTAATGGCGTTATCATCATCACTACCAAAAAAGGAACCGCCGGTCA
>DASUVL010000361.1:0-3171 GCA_036379015.1 Niastella sp. | reverse complement strand
GTACCGTTCTTTAACTATTTCGGCATGCCATTGCAGCGTACCAACCTTGCCAGGGATCTCCATCACCCAGTTTGAATACAATTCATCCTGTTCTTCTACGCGCACCAGGTGCTTCATGAATAATGGGAGGTTCGACAGATTTCTCCACATGGCATATACTTCTTCGCGCGGTTTATTGACAACCATCGACGCCCGTATGTTGAGCGACCGGCCGGTTGCTACTTTTTCTATGGAATGATAAACTTCGCTGATCGACCGCTTGCCGGCAATACCTTTATAGGTGAGGTAACAGCCTACAGCGGCCTTTAATAAACGCCTGGAAGAATTTCTGTTGAATGCACTGCCGATTAACATGATTCCTCCTGCTACGGAAGCCATCCTTTGACAGGTGGCTGCGCTCAATAATTTATCACGATTGCTGTGCATAATATATGATTTTAAAAGTGGATAGCATTAAGTATCAAAATACTATACCACGTATGCTGGGCAACAGGACGTTGCCATTATTACATACAGGGGAAATTTGTGGCCTTTTTTCTACAAAGAAGGCAGGAATTTTGAGATTTTTGATTTTGAGATTTTGGGATTTGCAAATATGCGTAAGGCCGACAATAAGAAATCTCAAAATCACTAAATCCCGAAATCAGCAATTTTTTAGTCGTGTCTCATTCCTTCTGCAACCCGGAATATGTGTAAAATGTAGGGAAATAAGGCATCCATGCTTTCTTCGGTGCCTTTGGTTGAACCGGGCAGGGTTAGCACCAGGGTGTTTTGAATAAACCCGGCCACGCCGCGCGACAACATGGCAAAGGGAGTGCGCTGCTGTCCGTATTGCCGGGCTGCTTCCATTATGCCGGGGATGGCGCGATCGAGCAGCGGGGTTATGGCCTCGGGTGTAACATCGCGGGGCGACAACCCCGTTCCGCCGGTAAATAATACCAGGTTATATTGTTCTTCAACCAGTTGTTTTACGGTTGACTGAATGGTCTCCTTTTCATCGGGAATGATCTTGTACAGACCGGCTATGAGATTGTTTGCTTTTAGTTTTTGCAGGATCACTTTACCGGCTCTGTCCTCTTTATCACCAGCCGAGATACTATCGCTGCAAACGATCACGGCGCAACGCAGACTTTTAGAGAACGAATCCTTGAAGTCGGTTTTGCCGCCTTTTTTATTAGCCAGCTTAATAGTGCTGATCTCAATTTCTTTATCCAGTGGCTTCAGCATATCGTACATGGTTAATGCCGTTACAGAGGCGCCATGCATCGCTTCCACTTCTACCCCGGTTTTATAAATGGTATGCACTTCAACAGTAACAATGATATTCAAACCTTCTATAGTATGGGTAATAGCGGCATATTCAACTGGCAATGGGTGACAATCAGGAATAACATCGCTTGTTTTTTTGATGGCCAGCAAACCAGCTGCACGGCTGAATTCAAACACATCGCCTTTGGGTACTTTGCGTTGCTGTATAGCCTCGATCGTTTCCTGTTTGGATACTTTCACAATAGCGGTTGCGATAGCTTGTCTTAAAGTGGTTACTTTGTGAGTTATGTTGACCATTGTTAGTTATGAGTAGTGAGTGATAAATGCCGAAGGCTGCAAGCAAATTATCACATTAGAATTACTTGTTCTCTTTCCATTGATACGATTCATTATCGAACAGCTCTTTGCCCCAAATAGGTAGTTCGGCTTTTAACCTTTCTACTGTTTCTGTACAGGCATCAATGGCCGCCTGACGGTGTGCTGATGAAGTAAAAACAAACAGGCAGATTTCGCCGGCCTTTATTTTTCCCAGGCTATGATGAACATGCATACATACGAGCGGGTATTTGGCAAATATATCTTCCCGAATCACATGCATTTTTTCCAATGCCATTTCTTCATAGGCGGTATATTCTATCGCCGTTACTTTATTGCCTTCGATCTCATCGGCCCTTACCTGTCCTAAAAAGATACTATGGCCACCGATATTTGTTTTTGTATCGTGCTTTTGAATACTCTCGGCAATAAAGGAAGCCGGAATAGGCCCCTTGGTGAATATATTTTTTGGCTTGCGTTCTGTGATCATGATTAACTTTTTTGATGAATGGAGGAATCGTCAATGGTGAATAGTGAATGGTCAATAGGCCTCAGTTCATACCTCGCACCTGTCAATTGCAAATTTCCCTTTGCTAGTTACGTTCGACCCTTCGATCTAACTGCCGGCAGGCAGACTTCGCTCAGGGCCCTTATCTCATCCCCCCGCAAATGGCGGCAACAACGCCACTGTATTATTACCTGCCAAAGCAGTATTCCCGTTTACGATCTGTTTGTCTACTGCAATGATATATGGCGCATTCGTCAAAGCCGGATAGCGTTGATTCAATTTCGCCACCAATTCGCTGGTATCCGCCACTCCTTCTATATTAATGGGCGTATTTCCCAAAATATCTGTAAGCTGTCCAAACACAATAACCTGTACCGCCATAAAATGATTTATTTCATCTGAAAATATTATTTGTTTTTTGGCCAGATGCCCGCCCGAATGACTGGTCAACTTACCATCCCGATTCCATCGGGATAGACGTTTCAATTCCACAAATTTACTTAATTCTAACAAGGTGAGCCCTTTCAAGGAGTGCCTTCTCCCGATAGCTATCGGGACGGGGTAAGCCCCTCCTATTACCTCTTTACAGGAGACCGACCTAATGGCTTACAGAAGCAGGCGAATCGATCTTTGTTTCTTTTGGCTTTACTTCGGTACTGGTAAAGATCAATTTTATTGACGCCACCAGCAGCGCCGAAGCCAGGATGTTTTTTAAAATCGACTGTTTGAACTTCAAGGCGCCAAAATAAGCACCGGCCAGTCCGCCGATAAAAGCTACGCCCACATATATATACATATCGCCACTAAAGTGAATACCTTTCTGTAATTGCCCCAATAATCCGGCTATAGAGTTCACAAAAATGAACAGCGCACTAATAGCTGCTGTTTGTTTCTGGTCGGTCCATTTAAGCATTAATAAGATGGGTGATAAAATTATTCCACCACCAATGCCAATCAGCCCCGACAAAAAACCAATCGTTGCACCAATCAATAACGACAATGGCCAATTCGCTTTTTTAAATTCTGTAACATCTACTTTACTAAAGAACCAGAAACGAATGACCGGTATCAATAACAGG
>DASUVL010000360.1:0-6566 GCA_036379015.1 Niastella sp. | reverse complement strand
CGCATTGGTGTGGCCGGTAGAGGTATGTCCAATACGCATAATGGTCCAGTTGCCTTCTGGCACATCCCAGGTAAGGCGGCCATCCGGTGTCATTTTGCTGGTAATATCTATGATGCGATTAAGCGGTACACACACGGAATCGGGCGCCTGCGCAGCGGTAGTGCGTTCGCTTACCCGCCAGATAGCCCCGCTCTTTCCTTCATATTGATGGATCACCGGTTCGCCAGATAACATGATACCATTCACCTTCAGCACCTGTTTCCACTTGGCGGCATCCAGGTCTTCCGATCCCGGCTCCAACCCTTCTTTATTATACACAAATCTGAAATAACGGGCAGTAGTAGCTTTGATAGCGTATGTTATATCAGCATCGGTATCCTGCCAGCCATGGCGGGGTGATTGCATGCGTTCTACCGTTTTGAACTTTTTGCCATCATTGCTTACCATGATCTGTAAGCGGCGCGATGAATAATTATTTCCACCGGTTCGAATAATGATAGAACGGCAGGTAAAAGGCTTATTATAGGCATACTGGATCCAGCAGGCGCTGTCGCTTCTAAAACTTTGCCTGCTGTTTTTTTCGGTAAGGAACTGCGGCGCTGCACCCGGCACGCTGCTGGTCACCACCGGGATCAGTGCCGTATCGGCAATGCTCTTTTTGATCGGGGTAGGAAATGCGAACACCGCTATATCCTTATAATAATTCTCTTTCGTTTCAGGTTGTGGCAACAGACTATTGAAAGTTCTTTTGCCGCTTGTATATGTCTTTGTACTTACCACCCGTTGCATAGACATTTCCGGTTTGATCCACGGACCGCCGGCCAACGCAAAACCATCACTCACATGCATACCCAATTGTATATGCAGCCGTCTGGCTTCCTGCATGGCAAATATTACCAGTTGCCACCAATGAGGTGTCAATTGCTGCGCGGGCGGGTTTATCAACGGCACACTGTCGGCCCCTTTTATGAACATCATATAAGCGCCACCAATTCCGGCTTCTTTCATAGCTTCCAGGTCGGCGGTAATTCCTGCTTTGGAAGCAGCCGCCACGTGCCAGTACCAGAACACCCAGGGTTTGGCTTGTTCCGGCGGATGACGGAACAATTCATCCAATGAAGTATCTGATAACGGGGCATTTTTCGTGAACGCAATGGTTCCCGGAAGGTTCCCTGCCTGCGGAAACAGGAATAATATACTCAGACAGCCTAATAATATGATCGTATGTTTGCTCATCCTTTAATTTATCGTCAATGGTGAATGGTCAATGGTGAATGGACTCCCGTTGCTACTTCAGACCTCAGACCTCCGACTTCAGACTTCCTACTTCCTTTTTCATTTTTAATTCTTCCTTTTTCATTTCTAATTTCTCATCTCCATCAACCACCGGATGCCTGCGCCAGTAGTTGGCCAGAATAGAACCAGAAATATTCATCCATGGACTAAATACAGCAGCGGGTAAACCCAACGTACCGAGTTTTCCCATACCTGCTGCTATACCTGAAGCCATGCCTGCATTTTGCAATCCTACTTCAAACGCGACCGTGCGGGCCGAATTCTTATCAAGTCTGAACAAACGGCCTAACCAGTAACCAAAGAAGAAACCGGCGCCGTTATGAATAACAGAACAAAAGAATAATAATAAACCCGTCTTTAATAAATTATCATGTCCGGCTGCGGTAGTAACTGTGGTAAAATAGATGATGCCGAACATAGAGCAAAGCGGCATGATGGAATCAAGTTTGGTAAATTTCTGCGCCAGCAGGTGATACAGAATACCTGCGACGACAGCACTCAACAGAAATCCAAATATTTCGAGAGATTGCAACAGCGACTCTGAAGTAACATTCGCCAATAAATACCCCCACCAGCCCAGTGGCAATGCCGTTAACCAAAAGACAGCCAGTATAAATAAGGCGGTTATTGTTCGTACGCCCTTAGGAGACGCATGTTTTAAATAGTCGTGTAGCAACGCCGCGCCTATAGGCACAATAACGATCTTGATGATCTCCATCATCATATTAAGTACTTTAACCTGCACCAGGGTACCGGCCAGCAACTTCATCAGCAACGGCGTAAAAAAGGGAGCTGCCATGGTAGCCATGGCAGTAACCACTACCGACAATACGAGGTTGGCCCTTGCCAGATATACCATTACGTTAGAGGCTAATCCACTGGACGTTGAACCAATGAGAATAATGCCGGCGGCGATCTCCGGTTCAAAATGAAAAATACGGGTTAACAACAAACCCATTAACGGCATAATCGTGAAGTGACACAACAACCCGATCGCTACACCCTTGCCTGTTTTTCCCACACCGGTAAAATCTTCCAGCTTCATTTGAATACCCATGCCAAACATCACCATTTGAATAATGACGAGCATTAACCATTTATTCCTGAGATCAAGCGATCCCCATTTGGTGAATGAAGCAGGAAACATCATGCCGGCTACAACAGCCGCAATGATCCATGCGGTATAACGATATCCCTTTAATGCCGGAACAGCACCCAGTCCCATCGCAGTGAACACAGCAGTACATACCGCTGCCGGTTTGTACAAAAGTGGCTGTTGCATAAAAATACCAATCAGCAAGACCACTATTCCTGCCGCTCCGAGCACCAAAAACAATTGGGATATCTTTTTCATATGGTATCATTTAAAAGCTGCACGCTACACGCAACAGGAAAGCCTGCCGACTATTTTAACAAAGAAGCAATGTGTTGGATAGCTATACCCGGACTGGCCAGGATAGGTATTTTTTTATCTTCCGGCGCCAGGTTATCAGCTACACGCGCCATAGATGCCTGCGCCAATACAATAACATCTGTTTTGGCAGACAATTCACGCAATGCTTTTGCTACCATCGCATCATGTGTAGCTGTATCACCGCTCATTAATGCATCAAAAGCGCCTTCGCACAAAACAGTTTGCAGTTCTACAGTTTTACCAGCTTTAATGGCTCTGCGTTTTACCAGGTCACTGGTTGGTTGCAGGGTCGTTGACAAGGTAGCGATCACACCAATCCTTTTACCGGTTTGCACCGCCTGGTCCGCCATAGGTTGATCAACCCGCAATACAGGTACGCCGGTTAATGCAGCGGCTGCTTCCACGGCCGCTCCTATAGAAGAGCAGGTTACCAAAATGAAATCTGCACCGGCCACTTCTGCCGATCCCACATAGTTTACCACCCTGCGCGCATTGGTTGGCGTTAACTCACCACAACTGATCACATTTTTGATCAGACTGTCATCAACAATATTGAACACTTTTACCTGTGGTAAATATTGCGTGCACAATTGCTGGAACACCGGAACCAATGTTGCTGACGTGTGAATGAGCCCTAATGTTTTTTGTTGCATATTTTTATTTTTATGATCGTCTTTTGTATTCCCTTTTTAATTTCTCATTTTTTATTTTTCATTCTTCATTTCTTACGAGAATCCTCCATGCATTAATACTTCAAAATAATCTTCCCCGCCTACCTGCCCGCCTTTGAAATTCACCTCCAGGCCATTTATCGGTGAGCCGGGCGCCGTAGCCTTGCATAACGGAGCACCAGGCACCAGGGGCGCAATCATTTCCACGGCTTCAATACCCATGGCGCGGGCCGCAAAACTGCTGGTATCGCCACCGGCAATTACAATTCTTTTCACTGTGGTTTGCGCAGCTGCTTCACTGGCAATAGCACCTAATGCGGTGCCTAACTTATCGGCCGGTAAATTAGCCGCCTGTTGCTGCGCTGCCCCGCCGGTATGAATGATGACATGTTTTCCCTTATTTAAAAGTTCAACGGCTTTATTTATAGCAGCATGAATGGTTTGTACATCATTGTTACATACGGCTGGCGCATCAATACGGATCTCTTCAAAGCCTTTTGCTTTGGCGCTAATGACCTGACCGGCCGTTACCGGCGAGCAACTCCCTCCTATTACTAATAAAGGGGCTGCCTTTCCAGGATGTTTCCAGTCTACTTTGGGTTGCAATTTGTTGGTATGGTTCCAGTATTGCCCCAGCGCCATTTCAATGCCTGAAGAACCTACGGAGAACAAGGTGCCTGCGTTTGCCTGTTCATCTATTAGTTCGCCGATGGTTACTAATTGTTCCTGGTAAAGCGCATCAAACAACACTATATTAAAACCTTGTTGAACGATCTGTTCTAATTCGTTTGTAAGTGATGCTTTACCGCCCGATAATTGCAGGATATCTATCAAGCCTGTTCTCTTCGTGGTTTGCTTTGACAGATGCAAACGCAGATCGCTTTCATCAGCCGGTGTTACGGGGTGACGGCTCATAGAAGGGTGCCGGTCTAACCGGTAGATCTTTCCATTGCTGCCGATACCCATACGCGCAAACAAATTGCCGAACATACAATAACGACCCAATACCGGTGCCGCTACCAGCAAAGGCACACATTTGGTTTTAAAAACAGCAGCGCCGGTATCAATGGCTTTTCCGATACTTCCTATGGTTGGCGAAGAATCGAATGTAGAGCACACTTTATAATGCACATGACGTGCGCCGGTTTGTTGTAATTGTTCAAATGCAGGTAATAAGGTTTGCTCCATTTCTGCGGGCGCCATAGCACGGGTTTTACCCGCCACACCAAATGCATTTAGACCCGGGTATTTTTTCAATTGCTCTGCCGTTGGCGGTTCTATAAACAAAGCGGTTCTAGCTCCTGCCCTTGTCAGAAATTCCAGCGCATCGGTTGAACCGGTGAAATCGTCACCGTAGAAAGCTAGTAATATGTCTTTGTTGTTAGAATGCATTATCGTGACTAATGAATACGCTAAACGCCAAACGCTTAATGCTTAACGCAAAACACACCTAATTAAATTGCGTTTTGCGTTCTGCGTTCCGCGTTAAGCTTAATTCTTTTTACCAAATTGTTTCACTGACCCTGAAAATTCCTTATAGATAGCAGCGGCCTCTTCAACACTCAACCCATCAACCGCGGCCTGCCATGCCTGTTGTAATGCCACTACCCCTGCGGCAGCACCCATTGGATGGGCCATAATACCACCACCGGCCATGTACAAAAGATCAACCGTTTTTGTGCGACGATACGTTTCCGGCGCTTGCCCACCCCATTGTCCAGATGATACCACCGGCAAAACCGGCTGATGATCATACATCGGTTGCAGACATGCCTTGATAGAAGCCACTACTGAATCATCAGATTCCCAGAATTTATTCTGAATACCATTTACGTGCAGTTGGTCTACCCCGGCTAATCGCCATAATTTTTGATAAGCCCTGAAATCGATCCCCAGCAAAGGATGCCGCGTCATCATTCCCCAGCCATTGCGATGCGCATGTATGGCCAGTTGGCGTTGATCGCAGATCTTTTTTACGCCCGCCATGCCTACACTGTTTATGCTGACCATGGCGCAGGTACCACCGCTGCGTACTACTTTTTCATAGCGCTGCAACATCTCATCTATTTCACCACTGATGTTGAATGCGTACATAATTTTTTTACCGGTTGCATCAGCATGGGCATTGATCACTTTCATGATCGCATCTACCCGGTCATTGAACAATGAATTAGCCGATGAAGACAACAGCTCATCATCTTTTATAAAATCTATTCCCGCGCCGGCCAATGTCTTTACCATGTCAGCTGTTTGCTGTGGGGTAAGGCCAATGCTTGGTTTTATAATAGTACCTATCAATGGCCGGTTTTGCACATTGGTGAGTTGTCGACAGCCGCTGATACCAAATGCCGGTCCTTTGTAATGTTGGGCATAGGATGGCGGCAACTCAATATCCATCAGCTTTAAACCGGTGAACTGACGTATTTCATATAAATTCCCCTGCAGGGTTGAAATCAATACCGGCAGGTTATACCCGAAATTCTCCATGCTCCACGATACCTGTATCTCGGCCCGGTTGTATTGTCCGCTGCTGCTTGTAGCGCCGGGCATTGCCGGTGTAGTTACGGTTTCTAAAGGTGTTACTTTTTCCACCCGCGCTGCAAACCGCTGTTTCAGTTCTTCGGTTTCACCAGGAACCGCAATAAAGGTCCCTGATGATTGCTCACCGGCAAGTACGGTAGCAGCCGCTTCCGGCGCTAATGGCGTTTCGATATAATATGTTGCTGTAATTCTTTCCATGTTACCCTACCCCCCTTCCCCCCTAAAGGGGGAGAGTTAATTTATAGTTTTTAGTTGTGTTTTTTATTTTGACTTGGCTTTCCATTAGCATATTATCACATTAGCCTTTATACTTTATCTCATAGTCTTTTCCGGCCTCAATACTAATTTCATATACGTTACCACCCTTGGAAGTAACTATTCCTCCTTTACAAACAGGCTTTTTCTGACTTTTGAACCGAAGCGTTCCGGTTCCTTCAGTACCTTTTATTTTTATTTGCGTGGTGCTGCAATATACGCTGATGTCGCCATGTGGTGTGGGCACTTTGCCTTCCATCCATTGCAAGCCACCCAACACCGGTTCTGCCACCCAGGTGGTGTAACCTGGTGAAAGCGGCTGTACGCCCAGATAGTATTTGCCCAGCAGGTAAATGGGACTGGCGCCCCAGGCATGACAAAGACTTTTT
>DASUVL010000359.1:0-8087 GCA_036379015.1 Niastella sp. | reverse complement strand
CAACAAAATCACCGGCTAAAGCTACGAACGGAAAAGGTGTAAACAAGACATATCCACGATTACTTATTCATATTTTTTTAAAAGATTGCGGAAATAAATGGCTGGCTTTCACGTCGTCTGTGGCGGTTAGCAGAAGTCATTAAGGAGGGTGAGTACCCGTAATTTCCTGACTATGTGACAGCAGAAAAATAGCGACAAAATGAGGGGATTAACGTGGTTACCGGCGGTACTTTTTTCAGCGTTTTGATAAAAACAAAATCCCGCCGTTAGCGGGATTTGTTGTTCGCAGTTGGTATTGGTTACGCAGACATTACCAAATAGGTCGAGGTGCCTTGTCCTCAAAAATCTTTATTAGAGCCCTCCTGATTTCATTTTTGGGGAGGGTTAGTTTAATTGTCAATCATTCAAACACTGTTCTAAATTACCTGGTTGTCCATCCGCCGAATCTGTAGAAAGCATATTCTTTGTACAATTGCAACCCTTCATTTCCATTTTACTCATCAACCAATAACAGTCATCATAACAGGTAACATTTGCTAGACAGTGAAACATATAAAGTTGCTGCAACAAATTTTTAAAAGTGTGAAACAAATTGGAAAAATGATTCCTGTAGCAGCTAGAAATACTAAACTATAAAATGCCCGGGACGCCAAAAATTGCCATTTTTCCCATTTCCATAATTGGGAATTATCGATATAATACCCTAAACCATGTGCCCGAAAACCCTAACTATGTGCCTGTTGCCAAAATCCGCCGGGCGTTTTTTCCTTCGCAAAACAGCAGGTCCAAAATTGACAAATGAGGAATAAATCCTATGCGTTCTTCAAAAACCTGGTGGTAACGAACGGGGGTTTGAACGTTAGATTGGAGCAATTTTGGGGTCAATTTATTCCTCCAATCTACCACCTCCGGAGCGGGTTGCTCCCCCGAAACATATTGCGAATAATCTACATGAATGACCAATCCTAATTTTCCAATTACCCACTCCAAACAGATCCGGTTCCAGTCACTCAATAACTCTACGGGTTGCCGATAAAGCTCGTCCAACTCGGCCTCAAAAAAATCGAACCAGGGCGACCGCTTGTAACAGGAGGTGATTGTTTTCCAATGTTGCGATTGCCAGGGTTTCCGGTTGTCGATCGCCACCTCCTTCAACAACTTTTTCTGCTCCCGTCCATCCAGTACCGGAATGCTCAAATTGATTTGACCGTTTGCACCAACCACCACACACCGGTTCCGAAAACTCATTTTTCGCCAGGGTTCATATACGTCAATTTTTATATTCGAAATCTCTATTGACTTTTTAAATAAGGTAACAGGCGGAAAATATTGACTTTCAACTAATAACTCCATAACTATTAACTTTTCCTGTTTTTTGTTTAAGATTGGCCCAAATTAGCCGCAAAACAATCATTTTAGGTATTCAAAACTTGCAACTTTAATTTTATCAAAAACCTATAAAGTATCTGACAGTTAAAATTTTACTTTAAATAACAACTACTAAAAATACTGGTATCAATTTTTCGGCAATTTTTTGAATTTAAGTGTGTCTAAATCTAAACTTATTAGCAAAGAAAATTATAAAAATACGACCTCCTTTTTGGCCGGAGAAATTTATCCGCTACATTGTGCCTTAAAAATCATAGACATGCGAAAAAAGATAGGGTGGATGCTCCTACCCCTTTTGGCGGTAGCCTGTGCCAAGCCAACGGGGTTCGATTACCTGGGCGTAAAAAATTTTAAGGTGCTGAAGTTTGGATTGAAGGAGTCGACCGTGGCAGCTGATGTGGAATATTATAATCCGAATAAGTACCCGGTCACCATGAAAGGGGCGTCGGTTGATGTGTATGTGAACGATAATTTTTTTGGAAAAACCACCCTCGACTCAACCCTCGAAATTCCAAAAAGGGACACTTTTTTGTTGCCGGTGATCTTGAAAGTTAACATGAATAATACGGTGATGGGGTTGCTGCAAACGCTGACTTCGGGTAGGGACAGCGTGCTGATAAAATTGGATGGTAATACGAAAATCGGCAGAGGAGGTCTATTTGTAAATTTCCCGATCCGGTATCAGGGAATGCAAAAAATACAGTTTTAATAAAAACCGGAAACCGGTAAAATGGCAAAAATCAAATTTCCTTATTTGGGAAAAATTGATCCGGCTAAAAAATCAAGTAAAGTTGTTTTCCAAATAATGGAATGCCCGGACGGGCAAAAATGAGGTCTAAAAAAATGTGGAACGTCCGGGCATTTTTAGTGAGCAATCGAAAAAATTTACCGCCAGGGTCAAAATTCATCCGCGGATGACCGCTCAGAAATTGATGGTTTGAAATCAAAAAATCACCCCCGATCCTACCCCAACTATTGACCGGTTTTTGAAAAAGTACAACCGAAAATCAGAAAACCATTAACCCGGCGATTCACCAATTTGAATGACCGGGATAGCTGATTCGAAAAAATGGCAGGGTCCGGATCGGTCAGAACGATTTGCGATCACCCGTTACCGGGTTAAAATTTTCACCCGGTTCACCATTTTTCGCCGGAACAAATTTCACAGGTCGAATAAAAATCCGGGTAACTGCCCCATCCACACCTTACTATTTTGGGCATCGTTGATGGACATTTTTACAAAAAAATGTACGGTGAAATTTGTAGTTCAAATGTCAATTTGTCTGAATAATGGATCGGCTGAAATGTGAAAATCGAGTGTCATTTTTCGCCTTTTTTGAGCAAGACCTGTCAGTTACACTTCGACGATCTGAATATGCCAGATGCAAAAGTGCACCTGACAGGTCGTTCATAAATCGTACTTTTTTGCGTGAATTTCACCATCCAAAAACCAGCTACCACCGGTAAAAAATTAACGAAAATGATCCCCCGAAATAATTACATTTGAGAAAACAAGTGGTATGAAGAAATTACTTTTACTGGCAATTGCCGTTACCGGATTTACCACCTTCACATCTGCTCAGGCAAAAAAAGGGGTTCAAACGGTGACCATTCAAACGCCCACCGTACAATGCGAAAGTTGCAAAAAACGCATTGAAGATTATCTGAAACGGGAAGATGGCATACAAAAAGCAACGGTTGATTTTAAGAAGCATGTTACTAAAGTTACGTTCGTGGCAGAGCGTACCAATATTGAAAATGTGAAGGCCGCTATTGCCAATGCGGGGTATGATGCCGACGATGTAAAGGCAGAAGAAGAAGCTTATAAAAAGCTACCCAAATGCTGCAAAAAGCCGGAAGATGGCGGCGGCATGTAATCACAAATAAATAAAACATCATATAAAAAAAACCACCAAATGGTGGTTTTTTTTATTGAAATACCGGTCGCCGGTTTTCATGATAATATTTAATATATTAGAATGCCGGTTCAATATCTCTCCTTTCGGCATACCAAAATTCACTATTATTGGCCCGTCCAGGTAGCCGGGTCCTTGCGCCATTCCATTAAAATATCTTGCTGATCGGCTGAAACAATCCCCTTTTCAACGGCCAGTTCAATTAAGGTTCCGTAGTTGGTTAAGGAGATATAAGGAACACCTGCCTTTTCAAAAGCTTCGGCAGCAACCGGAAAACCATAGGTAAAAATCGACACCATTCCCATCACTTCCAGTCCGGCGGCTTTAACTACATCAACCACCTGCAGGCTGCTTTTTCCGGTTGAGATCAGGTCTTCAACCACTACCACTTTTTGACCAGGTGTATAGTACCCTTCGATCTGGTTACCCAGTCCATGTTCTTTGGGTTTGGGACGTACATATATATAAGGCAATTTCAATTGATCGGCAGCCATAGCACCCCAGGCGATACCCGCAGTAGCTACCCCCGCCAGCAATTCGGCGTCGGCAAACTGCTGAAACACCACATTGCACATTTCTGATTTAATGAAATCCCGGATAAAAGGAAATGATAATACCCGGCGGTTATCGCAATAAATGGGGCTCTTCCAACCCGACGCCCAGGTAAAGGGCTGTGCTGGATTTAATTTAATAGCATTACTTTGTAATAACTTTTCGGCTACCGCCTTTTCGTTCGAAGACATAATTTTGATTAAGTTATTTGCGGCGAAATTGACCTTTGCTACCTGAAAACTGAAAATAAGTTATGCACACAAAGATATATTTTAACGACAAACCGCTATTCCTTACCGATTCCATTACAGCCGACATTGAACCCTATGTTCACCACGATGATGCAGTGCTTATTGATGAGTTTTCGCTCAGTGGAGTTAAATCAATGATCCATGAAATGCGGCAGGATAAAGTACACGCCGGTATTTACCTGCATAGTAATGTTGATGAACTCAAAAAAGCTTTCTGGAAAAAATTCATGTTAATTAAGGCCGCCGGCGGACTGGTTGTTAATGAGGAAGGTGAGCTTTTATTCATTTTCAGACGGGGTAAATGGGACCTGCCAAAGGGGAAACTGGATGAAGGGGAAACGCTGGAAGCCTGTGCGGTGCGCGAAATACAGGAAGAAACCGGTTTACAGGAAGTGCAATTGAAAAAACACCTGCTCACCACCTGGCATACATACGACGAAAGTGGTCATCATATATTGAAAGAAACAGCCTGGTATTTATTATCAGCTCCTAAAAAACAGGCGCTAACACCGCAAACCATTGAACAGATAACACAGATTGAATGGGCGGAACCGGATAATCTTCAAAAGTATATGTCTAATACGTTTCCGGCTATTGTGGATGTGTTGAAAGCGGGGGGATACTGAGATACCGGTTAGCAGTTACCGGGGCATAAACCAATGACAGTCTGATCACTTGCAGGTATGCTGACTTTAAGGGCCTGGAAACCGGTAACCGGCAACTGACAGGCTATTTCTTAAGTATCGCTACCGTTAACCGGCTTACACAAACCAGTTTTTCGCGTTCATCATGGATCTTGATGTCCCAAACGTGGGTTGAACTGCCCAGGTGAAGTGGCGTGGCAGTACCTGTTACCAGGCCTTCGCGTACGCCGCGGATGTGATTGGCATTGATCTCGAGGCCTACGCAAATGAATTTTTCAGGATCTATTACCATGGCAGAAGCTACACTGCCCAGGGTTTCGGCCAGTACACAAGAGGCGCCGCCATGTAACAAGCCATAAGGTTGTCGCGTACGGGCATCTACCGGCATATGACCCTTTATAAAATCAGGTCCCAGTGCGGTAAATTCAATACCAATATGCTCTCCCATGGTACCTTTTCCAAGGAGCGTTATTTCGTGTAGTTGTAAGTCTTTTTTGAACCAGATCATAATAAATCGTGAAACGGCAAACGTGAAACGACAGACGAGAGGCGTTTTCCTTTGTGCCTTTGCCTTGTTTGCCTTTCCATTAGCAAATTAGCATATTGTGTCTTAAATGTCATTCGCAACCGCATCGGGTAAGAACTGACGGGCATTGCCGCCATTGCGTATTACATCTCTTACCAGGGTAGATGCTACCGATGTATACTGGGGAAGACAGGTCAGGAAAACGGTTTCTATCCTGCTATCCAGACTGCGGTTCATATCGGCAATAGCCTTTTCATATTCAAAATCGTTCACATATCGTATACCCCGCACAATAAAATTGGCGCCTACTTTCCGGCAACATTCTACTGTTAACCCTTCATATACCGCCACGCTTACACTTGGGTTATCCCCGAATATTTCCTGTATCCATTTCATCCGCTTCTCTTCCGAAAACATAGCAGATTTATTGGCATTTCGGCCAATCCCAATGATCAGCTTATCAAATAAAGGAAGCGCGCGATGAATAATATCGAGGTGACCGATGGTAATAGGATCAAAGGTCCCTGGAAATAAGGCAATGCGTGACATGAATATAGATTAAGTACAAAAATGAATGTACAGGATTAAATACGTTCTGATCAGAAAACATTTTACTGTTTCATGTTACAGGTTACAGGTATTTGAAGTTTTCCCTGAAACCTGGAACCTGAAAACCTGTATCTAATTCATCTCCCTTCCTCCCGACAACAAGTATAACACTGCCATACGCACCGCCACGCCATTTTCTACCTGTTGTAAAATAATAGACTGGCTGCTGTCTGCAGCATCACTATCCAACTCCACGCCCCTGTTTATAGGGCCGGGGTGCATGATCACGATCTTCTTATCGAGGCTATCGAGTAGCTGCTTATTGATCCCATACGCCAGGCTGTATTCGCGCAACGAGGAGAATAATACCTGGTTCTGGCGTTCCAGCTGTATACGCAATACATTGGCCACATCGCACCAGGCCAGCGCTTTTTTCAGGTTGTACTCGACCCGTATATCAAAAGCTTCCTGTATGTATTTGGGTATAAGCGTAGGCGGACCAGCTACGGTCACCTCTGCTCCCATTTTCTTAAGCAGGTAAATATTACTCATTGCCACCCGCGAATGCATGATATCACCAATGATCGCCACCTTCAACCCTTCGAGCCGGCCCAGCTTTTCACGCATGGAGAAAGCATCGAGCAAACCCTGGGTAGGGTGTTCATTGATGCCATCACCCGCGTTTACGATAGCCGCCGGAATATGTTTTGCCAGAAAGTGCGGGGCGCCGCTGGCACTATGCCGCATAACCACCATATCTACCTTCATTGACAAAATATTATTCACGGTATCCAACAGGGTTTCGCCCTTTGAAACGGAGGAAGCACCGGCCGTAAAATTGATGGTGTCTGCACTCAGGCGTTTTTCGGCCAGTTCAAAAGAGATCCTCGTACGGGTTGAATTTTCGAAAAACAAATTCACGATGGTTACATCCCGTAAAGAAGGTACTTTCTTGATAGGCCGTTGTAAAACTTCCTTGAATTGAGTGGCAGTATCTAAAATAATCTCTATGTCCTGACGGGTGAGATCCCGTATACCGAGTAGATGTTTGACTGAAAGTTGCATTTCAAGCAGCGAAATTAAGGGAAAAATGAATTAGTTGCTTGTTTCTGGATTTAGGTTCAAAATCAGTCCTTTACAAGAGCACGACTTCTTCCTTTCCATCGCGTTCCTTCCAGAAAACTTTTACTTTTTGCGACACGATGGAATCTATTGACCGGCCGGTATAATCGGGTTGAATGGGTAATTGCCGGCTAAAACGGCGATCGATAAGCACGCAGAGCTCTACTTTAGCCGGACGGCCAAAATCGAGCAGGGCATCCAGGGCGGCCCTAATGGTACGGCCTGTATACAATACATCGTCGATCAACACCACATTTTTATTTTCTATGCTGAAGGGAATATCGGTATGGTTGGGGAGTTGGATCTGGTTGCGAACGTCATCGCGGTAAAAGGTAATATCCAGCAGGCCATATTGTACCTTTTCGGGTGCAACCAGTTGCCGGATCACCTGTATCATTTGGTCGGACACAAAAATGCCCCGTGGCTGTAAGCCAATAAAAACAGTATTCTCCAGATTGATATTATTTTCCAGTACCTGGTGGCTGAGCCTACGGATTATAATGGCCAGTTGCTGTTCGTTCAAAATCGTCTTCAAGAAAAAAATTTTGATAAAAGTAAACGCAAACCGCCAAATTAGGAAAAAGAAGTAATAAGATGGAAGAATGTTAAATAAGGAATGTTTAGAGCAAAGAGAGAATATGAAGTAAGAAAAAGAAGGATGAAATTACAGGGAAATGGCTAAAGTGAAACGGGAGTTTAGAAAATAGGAAATCTTCGTACTTCCTACTTCCTATTTCTTACCTCCTACTTCAGGTTATTATTGAGGGGTCAAACTTCCTGCTTCCAGCTTCAATTTTGCCAGCTCAGCCTTCTTTTTAGACATAGCTTTATAAATTCTGAATTCTTTGATCCCCCATTTTATCCATATGAGGCCTAATAACGGCAGTGCAATAAAGGACATCATATGATAGGCATATGCTTCCTCGAATTCAAAATGAATGAGGTGCATGCAAGCCCTCGTCATACCACAGGCATAACATTCTACATGGAAAAATACCTGCGAAAGGCAAATTGATTCACCGTCATCAAAAAAATTTGCTGGCAATATCAGTAAAACAATCGGCGTGATAACAATCACCGCCAACTTGACGATCGTAAAATAGTAACGGAACATGAATTTCTTCAGCGTCATAGGTAA
>DASUVL010000358.1:0-3669 GCA_036379015.1 Niastella sp. | reverse complement strand
ATCAAAGGAAAGATTATCAAAATCAGGATCATTTCCGGTCAACCCGTTTTGTTTGTCCGTTCGAATATGCGCCCACATTTTTTCCTCACAGGGAGCGAACACCGTCAGCTCGTCTATGGCAAAAGGGATCGCCAATGGGATGTCAATAGCTGCATAGGCATTTCTCATCCTGAACCCGATAATGGATTGCAGGGCGCCATCTAACAAACTGGGATGTAGCTGAAATTGCGTCAAAGTTCCGGCCACCACATCCGGCAACGATAATTCTGCCAGGATCTGGCTATCGCTTACTGCTATCTGTTCAATGGCTTTATGAGCAGTGCCGTAGGCGATACCTATCTTTTCAAAAATATGATAACAGGCTTGCTTCGGGTAAACAACAAACTCAGCCGACTGCCGGATCGCATTTACATCTCTCACCGGCGCTTCTACCCTGTCCAGCAACAACGCCATACCCTGATTGTGTACCCTATGCTCATCCGAAGCACCAGGCGCCTGGCTTACTATTTCAAAATTCACGGCACCGTCTTCTGCTAACGACAAATTGATGTCGATGTTCACCGGTTGCGTATGTACGATAACCGGCTGTATCCAGGCCACATGTTTAAGCCGAACG
The DNA here is from genome assembly GCA_036379015.1 of Niastella sp. GTDB lineage: Bacteria > Bacteroidota > Bacteroidia > Chitinophagales > Chitinophagaceae > Niastella. Next base: position 3,053 of record DASUVL010000358.1, on the reverse strand, counting down.
GTGGTAGCATCGGTATATTGCGCCGCCTGCTGTATAGCAGCTCTGGCCATTTCCAGGTAAGCAACGCCCGGCAACACTTTGTCACCTTTCACCACATGGTCTTTCAGGAAAAATTCTTCGCCGGTAAAGCGCGCACCCAACCGGGTCTCAAAAAAAGTGGAGTGGTTCGTATGCACCAACGGGTGACTGACTTCATTACCAGTCACCGCTGCCACCTGTTGCCCGCTGAATATTTTTGGCAATCCGTAATACTCTTTCAGAAATGGATAACCGGGTAATGCTATGCGATGCGGGAAGGTATATCCATTGGTCGCTGATCCATATAATTTTCTCCAGTCAATGTCCCCACCTTTTACCCAGGCATGTAGCAACGCACTATAATCATGTTCGCTCAGCCACTTTTCAACAACTCCTTCATCAATTGCCACCGGCGTTGCTGTTACCGGGTCAACATATAATTTGTCAATGACAGCATGGCCATTGAGATAATCGTTCAGTTTTATTTCGAGTTCTTGTAGGGTCGTTACTTCCAGGGCAAGGCGCTTTTCAAAAGCCATCCGGCCGGTCTGTAGCGTAAAGGCCAGATCAGCGATATGAATAGCCCTTGTTGTTTGCAGAAAGGCCAGCAATTGTTTTACCTGTTCCTGCAACTGCTCCTGATCCCTTGCCGACAACACAATACCATACCCATTAGCAGGCACTGATGACCGCGTATGACGATGCCGCTCCTGATCATACTCTTCGAGGATCACATGCGCATTGGCACCGCCTGCGCCAAAGGAAGAAACACAGGCTATTCTCGGTATGGCGTTTCCTTTTGTATTCACCGGTTCCCATGCCTCCAATTGCTGCTGAACAACAAACGGTGTTTTAGCGAAATTGATCTGCGGATTCGGGGTCTTTGCATGCAACGAAGGCACCAGTTTCTTATGTTTCATTTGCAGCAGGATCTTGATCAATCCTGCTACGCCGGCCGCTGCTTCCAGGTGACCGATATTGCTTTTTAAAGAACCGAGCCGGCAATATTGTGTATCTGCAGTATCTGCTTTAAAAGCTTCGGTGAGTCCGCGCACTTCCACCGGATCACCCAGTGAAGTACCGGTACCATGCGCCTCCACATAACTAACATCACGGGCATTCACCCCTGCCCTTTTCAAGGCAGTTTGAATCAGCCGCTGATGGGCTTTCGGGTTAGGCACCGTAAAGCCGTTGGCTTTACCGCCATGGTTAATGGCAGAACCTTTGATAACCCCGTAGATAAGATCCCCATCTGCCATGGCGCGGTCAAGCGATTTCAACAGCAATACGCCACCGCCTTCACCGGGCACCATACCGTTGGCATTATCACCAAAGGAGCGGCTCACGCCATCCGGTGACAGCATATACATAGAGGACAGTACCGAAAAATGCGAGGGATCAAGAAACACATGTACGCCGCCAGCCAGGGCCATAGTACATTCGCCGGACTGAATATGCCGGCAGGCTTCATGAATGGCCACCAGCGATGAAGAACAGGCGGTATCGATCGTTAAACTGGGACCATTTAAATTCAACACATACGACACCCTGTTAGATACGGTAGAGGGGGATATTTTATACGGATCAACACCGGCACGGGTTACCCCGGCAAAAACACCCACCTGTTCCGCTGACAATGAGGCTGGCGTATACCCTGCATCTTCCATAGCATGCCAGGCGCATTGCAGAAATATTCTTTCCTTGGGGCTTATGATCTCCGTTTCCAATGGAGAGATATTGAAGAACAACGGATCGAAGTAATAGAAGTTATCCAGAAACCCACCCCATTTTCCATAACTCTTTCCTGCGCGGTTAGCCGCAGCTGCGTCCTGTTCATAATATTCATTTACGGGCCAGCGATCGGCAGGTACCTCTTCAATGCAATGCTTACCCGCTACCAGGTTTTGCCACAAAGCATCGATACCGGAAGCTTTTGGAAAGTTGCCGGCAACACCAACAATGGCAATGGGCACATTTCCTGCATCGCGTTGACCAGCCTTCTTGCTGTTCTTATTACCGGATGCAGGCACGGCATCGGCCTTATCAAATTGGTGCGCAAATTCCTGACTTATAAACGCTATTAGTTGTGCCGGTGTGGTATGTTCAAAAAATACAGCAGGTTCTACTTCCAGGCCATACCGGCGATTAAGGGCAAACGCAATTTTTGTTACCAGCATGGAATCAAATCCCAGCTCACTGAATTGTTTATTTAATGCTATCTCAGCCGCCGGCTTCAACAAAAAATCACTCAACACCTGTCTTACAATATACTCGGCCCCAAGTGCAGTTTCTTTTTTATCAGCGGCAACAGTGGCTGTTATTTGCTCCGGTTCACTGAACCAGTACGGCTGGCAGTTAAAAGGATACCCCGGCAAATGCAATCGTTGCACATTTTCTACACGCCCGCTATTCCATACAACGCTTTCGCCTTTCAGCCATGCATTCAACTTTTTAGCCGAAGCAGGGTCATTTATAACAGGCGAAATTGTATCGCCTTGCAAAAATGCAGTCGCCTGATCCATCAACTCCTGGTAAGAATTGACGGCAAACGCCACGCGGTACTTCATTGAATCGCGTCCACACTGCAACGTATACGACAGATCAGCCAGTACATATTCCGGATGTTGCACAAGAACGTTCAACAGGTTTTGCACCATCTGTTTACACTGCGCTTCTGTTTCAGCAGAAACAGGAATAATGAATTTCGACGATGATAATGCGTTATATGCGTCCGCTGCTTTTTCAGGCGCTTTATACTCTTCTATTAACAGGTGCACGTTATTACCACCAGCACCATAGCTATGCAAGCCGGCCAGCCGCGGTTCATTACCCGGTAACCAGGTTTCCGGCGCCGTTAGTAAACGGCATGGCTGGTTCACGGTATCCAGATCGGGATTTATCTCCTGCAATCCTTTAATACCCTGTATTGTGTTGGTTTGAAAACTTCGAATGATCTTCAGCAGGGCGCCCAATGCAGACGTAGCATGCATGTGGCCGGCCAAAGGTTTTATAGTGCTGATGCGACAGGCGCCTTC
>DASUVL010000357.1:0-5837 GCA_036379015.1 Niastella sp. | reverse complement strand
TCCCGGGCAAAAGCCCAAGGCCAAAAGCAAAAAGCTATACAGTTTTGCTTTTGGCCTTGATTGAGCCTTAGGTTTTCGGCTTGAACTCTGCAACGGCTTTCAACTCATCAACTTTATCACTCCTATCACCTTTTCAACTCCGCTTTTCAACCCCGTCAACTCCCCCCAACAACTTGTTAACATTTTAACTCCAAACTTGCCTTTGGGACAAAATCCTTTATTTTCGCTAGGATCAATTTGCAAATTTGTCAACCCTACAACTTCATTCTATGCGATCTTTTTTATGCCTGTGTTTATTGGGCCTGCATATTTGTGCCCTGGCGCAGGATGAATCTCTACCTGATCTTCGTAACAAAAGAGAAAGTTTTGTAAAATATCCCAAAGGAGAGATCCGCGACGACCTGGCCACCTTTACCATAGGCGGTATCGATGAGCGCATTGGGAAAAAGCCGCTCGAGAAATTACCAGCTACCGATTACAATATGCGTTCAATAACATTTGAAGGCAATAATGTGAAAGTTGTAATTACAAGCGCTCCATTTGAAGCTTCCAAACACAAACTCTTCTATTACTACGAAAAAAAGTATTTAGTTAAAATAGATGGTAAGCCTTACTATGGCGATTATGGTACGGTTCCTACAACAGCGATTGCTTCGGTTATTGTTATTGTTAATAATAAAGATACCGTGGCCGTTCCGCCGGCTGCTTTTGCAGATCTGTTCCATCCGGAATTCACCTATTCTGATGGCGGAACAATACGCACACATAATGCCGTTTTCCTGTCGGCCGACAAACACAAGATGTACATCTATATGGTGAACGCCGAAGCCATTGGTAAATATGAAGTGACCTGGATTTTGCAGGATAATAAATATGTAGGACGTGTTATTGATTCGGGCATAATGAAGTAATCAGTTCTTTGCAGCAAGGTATGCAGGTAATTCCCTTTTCTTGGGAAAAGGTTCACTATTGGGGTTTATTAATAGGTATAAACAACACATTGTCAGATTAAAAGCCTCATAAAATCAACCTGGAAAAAATATTTTCATCCGGCAAACAATTTACGAAGCACGAACACCGTTAGTATATCGGTTTTTCATAGGATATTGGATTTTTAACAGGCCTGGATTTCTATCCGGGCCTTCTTTATGTTAATAACCTTTCCCGACAAAATGTAGAATTTTAGCAACAATACGATCCGCCCGCCTGTAAATCTTACAAAAGAGTAGTAGAATATACAATCCGTACAGGTAGCATGGTTTTTTCCTTATAATAACAAACCTGTAAGTATGAATTGGGTGGATTTCTTATTATTGTTAATAGTAGCTTACGGCATTTGGGATGGCTGGCAAAAAGGTTTTATTATGGAGTTGTTGTATCTGCTGGGACTCGTTGTGAGTATTGCGGCTACCTTTTTAATATACCCTTACCCCACTATTTTTATCAACAAATACTTTTCTACTTTAGGCGCCTGGGCATTACCCCTGGCTTTTGTAGTTACTTATGTTCTGATGCGGGTGTTAATAAATTTATTGACCAATAAAACCCTGCACAAGATCCCGGTTGATGCCCACGGACGCTGGGATAACAAATTCCTCGGTATTATACCTGGGTTTTTTAATGGGGTTGCTCATGCTGTTATTATAGCCGCTTTGTTACTGGCGCTGCCGATCAGTAATAACCTCTCGAATAAAACACGCGAAAGCCGGTTTGTGGTGATGCTGTCGGTTCCGGCCGAATGGATTGAAACAAAATTGTCGCTTGTATTTAATGAAGTAGAAAGAACGATGAACCGGTTGACGGTAAAACCCGGTTCAAATGAAACGGTTATTCTCCCTTTTAAGGTAATTGCGCCACCATCGCGGGCCGATCTGGAAGCAAGAATGTTAAGTTGGGTAAATGCGGAGCGAATAAAAGCGGGGCTGAATACCCTGAAAGCCGATCCTGAATTAACGAACGTTGCCCGCAAACATTCTGTAGATATGTTCCGGCAAGGCTATTTTTCGCATGTTTCGCCCGATGGCAAAGGGCCGTTCGATCGCATGCGTAATGATAATGTTCAATTTACTAATGCCGGTGAGAACATTGCCCTGGCGCCCACACTGGATATTGCACATAGTGGATTAATGCATTCGCCGGGTCATAGAGCCAATATCCTTCGACCCGAATTTGGCCGGCTAGGTATTGGTATTGTTGATGGAGGAAAGTACGGTTTGATGATATCGCAGGAGTTTAGGAACTAGTTGCCGTATTAATTACCGGTTTCCGGCTTTTACTTCTTAATTTCTCTGTTTTTCATTCTTCATTTTTCATTGCCCTGCCTTATTTCCCTGCCTTTCCTTCTACATTGAATATTCAATATTGGATATTCTTTTGCCTCTATTTCCTCCCAAACAACTTACTAATTACAAAGAATATCAGGGCAATTACACCCACCACTAAAATAATCCCCCACCACATTCCAGCTTTAAAGATGGTTTCAATAGCCGCACAACTACCATAAAACATAGTCATCAGCAAGAAGATAAATCCGTAATACATTTTCATATGTCCTGTTTTGCCAATAATATCTAAAACCATATGCCCTTTGCAACTAGTTGAATTTCATTGTATTTTGAGGCTTTTGTGTGGAATTATTTACACGAATACGCCAAACGCCGAACGCTTAATGCCTAACGCCTAATACATTAGTGCCTTTTTGTGTTCCGCGTTAAGCGTTTTGCGTTCCGCGTTTGCGTTCTACATTGGCGTTTTACGTTCCGCGTTTTACGTTCCGCGTTTCGCGTTTGCGTTCCGCATTTCCGGCTTATTTTTGCGCCATGCAAAAACCGGTTATAGTTATTAAGCTTGGTACAGCGGTAATAACCAACAGTGAAGGAGTAATAAGTACTTCCATTATTAAAAAAGTAGCGGCCGGAATTGCCGAATTGGCTGCTACACATCGTGTTGTATTGGTATCGAGCGGAGCAGTAGGCAGCGGTAAAGTGTATATTCAAAATTATAAAGGCAGTATTACCGAACGCAAAGCTGCCGCAGCAGTAGGCAACCCCTTGCTGATTCAATTATATCAAAAGCATTTTTCGAAATACGACATTCCCGTAGCGCAGGCTTTGTGCGAACGCCATCACTTTTCAAACCGTTTTCAATTCGTTCAATTAAAAGAGACTTTTGAAGCCTTCTGGCAGAACGGTATATTGCCCATCGTAAATGAAAACGACCTGGTGAGCAATGTTGAATTGAAATTCTCCGATAACGACGAGTTGGCTACCCTCATAGCCGTAGGGTTTGATGCCGAAACCCTCATTATTTGTACCTCCGTTGGCGGATTTATGGATGATGCAAAAAACATCATTCCCCGCATTGAAAAGATCGATGGCAAGGTAATGGGCTATGTGCAAACCGGTAAAAGCAGTCTTGGATTGGGGGGCATGACCTCCAAACTTACCTTTACCCGGTTAGCTACTTCCCTGGGAATACAGGTGATCATCTGCGGACTGAATGGAAAAACACCATTTGCCGATGCGTTGACTGGCGAAAACGGAACTACCTTTGTGTCGCAATCTTCCAATTTAAAAACCCGTCAGAAATGGCTGGCCAGCGGTTCCATTACATTGGGCACTATTTCGGTTGACAAAGGCGCGGTAAAAGCGTTGCGGCAGCGCCGGAGTTTGCTTACGGTAGGCGTTATCAATGTGCAGGGAAAATTTGCGGCGGGAGAAGTAGTACAAATAAAAGATGAAGAAGAAAACATCATCGGTGTTGCCAAAGTAAAGCTGGATACGGCTGCTATTCGCGACGGTATCTCGCAAAAGAATGTACTGGCAGCGCATGCCGATGATATTGTAATTTTTTAAAAAGGCCTGATGAACAGCATACAACCACTAATAATAAAAACCTGGAAAGCCGCCATCAACCTGCGGCAGGCGACCGATAAGCAACTTAAAACGGCTTTATTACAACTGGCCGATGCATTGGAGAAAAACAGTGCGATGATCCTGAAAGCCAATCAACTCGATGTAGCAAAGCAGGACCCCGATAATCCGCGGGTAGACCGGTTGTTGTTAAACAAAGAACGCATCAGCGGTATTGCCAACAGTATAAGAAAGATCAGCCGGTTGCCTAACCCTTCCGGTAAAACGCTGGAGAAACGCCGGCTCCAAAATGGGCTGTTGCTGCAAAAGATCACCGTGCCATTGGGCATTGTGGGCGCTATTTATGAATCAAGACCAAATGTAACTTTTGATATTGCGGCGCTTTGTTTGCGCAGCCAGAATGGTTGTTTGCTCAAAGGCAGCAGCGAGGCTGAGAACACCAACCAGGCTGCCATCCGTCTCATTAAAAAAGTATTGAAGGCAAATGATATTGATCCGGATTGTGTAACGCTGTTACCTGTTGACCGGGAAACGGTGCAGGAATTATTTACGGCCACCAAATACGTTGATGTGCTGATACCGCGCGGCTCAGATTCACTGATACAATTTGTAAGAAAGAACAGTTTGGTGCCGGTGATTGAAACCGGGGCCGGGGTTTGCCACGTGTATGTAGAAAAAGAAGCGGCTATTAAAAAAGCAGTGAGCATTGTCGTAAATGCCAAAGTATCGCGCCCTTCCGTGTGCAATGCCGTGGATACGATACTGGTAGATGAACCGGTAGCGGCAACTTTCCTGAAGCAGTTGCAGCCATTGTTCAATGAGCACCAGGTAGAAGTGTTTGCCGAGGGTAAAGCATATAAGTTATTAAAAGGATATCCGCACTTACAAAAAGCGGCGCCCGAAGATTTTGATCGCGAGTTCCTGAGCCTGAAGTGCGCCATCAAGGTGGTAAAGAATATCGATGAAGCGCTGGAGCATATCAGCGAGCATTCTACCAAACACTCCGAAGCCATTGTATCGAACAATAAAAAACATTGTGCCCGCTTTTTACAGGAAGTAGACGCAGCAACTGTATACACCAATGCATCAACCCGGTTTACCGATGGTGAAGAAATGGGATTGGGTGCTGAAATTGGCATCTCCACGCAGAAATTACATGCCCGCGGCCCCTTTGCATTGGAAAAGCTGGTCACCGAGAAATGGTTATTGCAGGGGAATGGACAGATAAGATGATGTGATAACCTGCCTGCCGGCAGGCAGGTTTGCTAAAGTGATAATTCGATAATGGAAAAAACATACTAACTGCTGAATAAATACGGCAGCTATCACTTTACATTCCCCCTTTAGGGGGTAGGGGGTTACTGTTTCTTTTGCTGCCCCGGTGCATATGCCTTTGCTGATTTCGATCCGGTAAGTTTTTTAGCCTGTCCGGGAGGGAGTCTGTGTGTCGCCGGTGATTTTTTTACAACCACAACTTTACGGGTACAACTGCTTCCAACTATTACAATCATCGCCAGCACAAAAACTAAATAGTTCATTCTTATAGTATTGATTTTTTACAAATTAGTATATCTATAAGAAACAATTATAATATTAATTTTTTAATATGCAATGCCTGGAAGTAAAATAATGTACCCCCAGTCTTCTGTTCCCCAAATTGGCTGAGTGAGTTTTTGGGCAACCTGCATTATTTAACAGCCTTCAGGCAAAATATACCCATCCTTCGTGGATAATATATCTTTCACCACCGTATTTTCCGGCTAATGCTTTTAGCCATTGTTGTGCAGGGAGTTATCGTGTTACAGCACCCGCGGCATTAATAAATTGTTAAAAGAACAGTTGTTAGTTTTAAGCGATTACATAATTAAATATAGGATGTTGCGTTTATCATAAGTATAGGTAAAAACCAGGGGTGATTTTGTAGGGATTGTACTGTAATAGCCCGGGCACTAAGTATTATTCTTA
>DASUVL010000356.1:0-5393 GCA_036379015.1 Niastella sp. | reverse complement strand
TGTATGGTTCATGCCGAACGGAAGAAAAATACTATCCTGCATATAAGATAGAAATGACATATGGGCAGCACCTTCAATAACAGCACTTAATAAGGAAAAACCATATGTTGAATATTCACTTTTGGTTCCTGGCTTAAACAGGAGCGTATCATCTTTAAAAATGGACAGCCCTTCCATCACATTTTTATAATTCCTCGGAATGTTCAGGGGATCCCCTTTTCTGTAATGGCGAATGCCCGACAAATGTGCTGCCAGTTGTCTGCTGGTAATGGGATACTTCTTAACAGGGAAGTCAGGAACATATTGTTGAACAGGAGCATCCAATTCCAGCTTTCCCTCCTGGTATAACCTGCCTACAGCCAAAGACGTGAGTAATTTGGAGACAGATCCTACTCTGAATTTAGAATAGATAGACAATTTGGTTTTATTCTCCATATCTGCATAACCAAAAGCCTCAGCCCACAGGATCTTTTCTTTGTTCCCTACACAAACTGAAATGCCAGGTAGATCCTGTTTTTCGCGTAAAGAGTCAATGAATTGCTCGGCCTTTTTAATAGCTGCGCTAAATGACTTATCCCTGATAGTTTCGCCTGCTTGTTTATTTTGCCCGAAAACAAGTTGGATAAATAGCGATAAAATGATCGTTAGATTTTGTTTCATTGAATATGACGTATGAAAAATTTAATGCAATTGATTGATGTTGCTAATTTTGATTGTCGGATAATTCCTTAAAATTCCAATCTCCTGCCCAATTCAAAAAATAACTTCTGCATATTGTCATATCCGGGCTGCAAAATGCCGTTTTTGTCCATTAAGCGGATCCCTGATTTCCTTCCGCCAAACTAAAATCTGTATTATATTTAGTAGATGAAACCGATAGTACTAATGATTGCGGTTATGGCCACCTCTGCACTAATGGCACCAGTATCGCTATTTGCACAGGCTCCCGTAGAAAATTATCCTGTTGACGCTGCCAGTGTGGTACAACCGGGTGTGCCAAAAGGAGAAGTACTGAAATTCACTTTTGATCATTCTACCATCTTTCCCGGCACCTGGCGTGAATACTGGATATACATACCTGCCCAGTACCGGCCCGATAAGCCTGCCTGTGTGTATGTGAACCAGGATGGCATACAATGGAATGCACCTACCGTATTCGATAATCTTATTTACAGGAAAGAAATGCCGGTGACTATTGGGGTTTTTGTAACGCCAGGCAGGGTAATGCCCGATACCGCTGCAAGCGGTACAACAGCACTGGCACGCTTCAACCGCAGTTTTGAATACGATGGATTAGGCGGTGCATATGCACAGTTTATTTTGAACGAGATCTTACCCGAAGTGGAGAAACAAAAAACAACGGACGGTCGCGCCATACGTTTATCCAAAAGCGGTAACGATCGTGCTATTGGTGGTTCCTGCAGCGGGGCTATCTGTGCCTTCACGGCTGCGTGGGAATATCCCAATGAATTTTCGCGCGTGTTCAGCGCTATTGGTACATATGTAGGTCTCCGTGGCGGCGACCGCTACCCGGTGCTTATTCGCAAATACGAGCCAAAACCGATCAGGATCTTCCTGCAGGACGGGGCCAATGACAACAATAAATTTGGCGGCGACTGGTGGAAAGCAAATGAAATGATGGAACGTTCATTCATCTTTGCCGGTTATGAAGTAAACCATGTTTGGGGTGAAGGCAGTCACAACCACAAACAGGGTACAGCTATTTTCCCCGAAGCCATGCGCTGGCTTTGGAAGAACTGGCCAACGCCGGTAGCGCAAGGAAATTCAAAGAACGAGTTTTTAACCAATATACTCATTCCCGGTGAGGACTGGCAGTTGGTTGGACAAGGATACCAGTTTACAGAAGGCACGATAGCTAATGCGGCAGGAGAAGTTTTCTTCCAGGATATACGCAATGCAAAAACATATAAGGTTGCACTGGACGGTAAACTGATTACCATAAACCCTGATTCCAAAAGAGCAAGTGGTACCAGCTTTGGTGGCGATGGTAAACGGTATGAGGTAGCCGGCGCAACCAAGCAGATCATAAGCTATGATAAGAATGAAAAAGGAACAATAGTAGTAGATAGCTTTCCCGGCAACGATCTTGTTGTAGCCGGCAATGGAAATATCTATGTTACTGTACCCGATGGCGCCGCCAAACCGGGTAAGATCTATCTTATAAAGCCCAATGGAGAAAAAGGGGTCGTGGATGAGGGCTTAAAATATCCAAACGGCATTACGCTATCACCCGACCAGACACAGTTATATGTCGCTGAATCGGCATCTCACTGGATATGGATATACAAAATTCTGCCAGACGGGAAATTGGCCTATAAACAACGCTATGGCTGGCTGCATGTACCCGATACGGATGAAAACGCCTGGCCAGATGGTCTTAAATGTGATACGGCAGGAAGGGTATACACGACAACACGCCTGGGCATACAGGTACTTGACCAGATAGGCCGTGTAAATGCTATTATACCTGTGCCGTCAGGATCACCTTCCAATTGCTGTTTTGGCGGTGCCGATTTTAATATCCTCTATGTTTCCTGCGGCGACAAAGTCTATCGCCGCAAACTTAAAGTGCGTGGCAGCAATACATTTGAAAACCCGCACAAACCAGTTACGCCAAAACTTTAAGCGCCTCTGGTTATAAGGAAGTACAACATTTAAAAGAAAGAGAACGATCTGCCAGAGTCACTTGTAATTGACAGCCTACGACTACATCAGGCGACCATGTAATATTCGCAAGTTGCTGAATAGTCCTATTTTTGCGAATAGGTTAATTAATGTTGTTCTATGTCCAGATCAATCCTTAAAGAGGCGCCGCCTTTGACCAAGTCAGATTGTTTCTCGCTGTTTGCCAGGTATAAAACGGAATTCGACTTTCCGTTACATTTTCATGAAGAATACGAGCTTAACTTTATCGAAAATGCCAAAGGGGTCAAGCGTGTAGTTGGCGATAGTATGGAAGAGATCGAGGACCTGGAACTGGTGCTGGTAGGCCCCAATATTCCGCATGCCTGGTTCACCCACAAATGTCAAAGTGATAAAATATTCGAGATCACTATCCAATTCCACCGCGACCTCTTTCATGAAACCTTTCTGAAAAGGACACAGATCAGCTCTATACGGCAACTGTTTGAACAATCGCTCAAAGGCATCCTGTTCTCAAAGGAAACTATTCAGCGCATTGCTCCACGAATTAAGGAGCTGGAGCATAAGACAGGCTTTGATTCAGTGATTGAACTGATGATCATCCTGAATGATTTGTCCATGGCGCCGGGTTCCCGTTGCCTCTCGGGGGAAAAGATCTACAATGCCGATTATATTTATATGGATAGCGTGCGCATGGAAAAACTGATCGAGTTCATGAACGCCAACTTCAATCGCCCTGTGAGATTGGGAGAAGCAGCCTCGCTGGTGAATATGGCCGAAACGGCTTTCAGCCGTTTCTTTAAAACAAAAACGGGCGTCAATTTCGTTGATTTCCTGAACGACATTCGCCTGGGACATGCAGCCCGGCTGCTGATAGATACACAAGATTCCATTGCTGATATTGCCGGTGCCTGTGGCTATACCAGCATGTCGAACTTTAACCGCACTTTCAAACGGCTAAAAGGACTTACCCCAAAAGATTTCCGTTCCAAACATGGCAATGTTGGCGAACGGATATTTTTTTAATTACCACTCAGTCTGCCTTTACTATCCTGATGGTATGCTTACGGGGTTGGTTGATCGTATATATCTCATCCACCAATACATCTATCTGCCGCTGCCATCCTGCTCTCACTGCTGCATAACGCGCCGCCCGGTAATTATCTTTCTTTGAGCCAACAAACCAGTTCTTTGGCGCCGTTACATTCAGCGAATCCATAGCTCTTGCATTGTCAGCAAACATCAACCCCAGGTCCTTAAAGTAATTGAACTGCAGCCAGTAATAGGCCCGCAACTTCGATTCCAGCGCCATCCGCTCCTCATTCAGCCACAGCACTTCCATTGCCTGCTCATACTGGGGCGTATTGGTCAATAACGCCAGGTTAATACCGGCCGACAATTGCGTTCCCGTCCATTTCCCGATGGGCTTACCATCTATGGTAACCGAATAATTACCACTGCCCAGGCCATGCACGGTCAGCATCTCCCGGTTCATCTGCTCATTAAAAGGAATCACCTTCAACGCATCTGCCTGTCGTTGCGGATTATCCCACATGCGCGGAATAGTGTCTTGCGGAAAAGGTAAAGAACGGGCCAGATAATCCACTCGGATATCGCCCGGCGCTACCGATAGGGCCGACAGCTGGCAATTCTCCGACCGCTGCACTTTCTTTGCGGCCACATCTATAACAACCTCTGCAACAGGTTTACCACTCAGCCCTTGCTGTTTTAAAAAAAGCCACGCCATTACAAAATGGCCTGCATTGCCGGGATGGATCCTGTCGGAGCTGGTCAGCGTAAAAGAGGAATCAGATCGTTGCTTCTGAAGGGTTATCTCAGTCATGGGATGAAAAAAGTCAACAAAGCCCCAATGATTGTCCTGCGCCGCCTTTTCCTGGAAAGCCGCGATGGCATTCATCGCCTGACTTTTCTTTGGGAAATAATTCTTCGGGTTCTTCATCGTTTCGTCGTACAATGAAGAAGTGATCATTATTTTTTTGGCCGCGGTATAGTTCTTTAATTTATGTGCTATGGAATCAAAATATAACTGGCACTCGCGCACTCTTTCTTTTGCCGATGAGTCGGCATTCGCCGCCAGGAATTCAAAATAACCGGAATCATTCATGCCGAAGGTTACACAAACGGTGGTTGGCTTCCTATCCAGTACATCCTTATCAAGACGGCCCAGGATGTTTTTTGCCCTGTCGCCACCGATGCCGCAATTGTACACGCTTATTCTGCGACCGGGAAAATGAAGCATGTAATACAGCCATACATACGACTCGTAATAACCTGCCTCTGTTATACTGTTGCCTACAAAAAAGGCCCGCTCGCCCGCTTGAAAAGGCGCCAATGGCTGCACCTGCGCCAGACCTGTTGTTGAAAGTATCATCATAACCAACAACGGGAGAAAAAAATGCTTATACATGTTCAAATTTTATGGTTCTTATTCCAAATCGGGGGATGGACAATTCCACCCATCGGCGTCCTTTTTTATCGGTTTGGATCGGCAACACCTTCACCTGTTTACCATCCAGTTCCACTTGTACGGCAGCGGTAGCAGAAAATCCAACATACAATCGTACTATGGGAACTTTTGCTTCTGCATTGAACAGGCGTACTAAAAGTGACTTTCCGTCAACCGTCAAAGAAGAAATCTCCACTCCTTTCTCCGTTTGCAGCAAAGAACGCTGTCCTCCCCCATCCGCAGCTGTCACCACCAACGGCTC
>DASUVL010000355.1:0-11884 GCA_036379015.1 Niastella sp. | reverse complement strand
ACAGTCCTTCACACCGGAAGGGAAAGGTCAAAAACCAGAGCATATCACCACAAAGATCGGTATTAAGCTGACGTTTGAAAAAAGCGGCACTGAGCAAATGCTCATTTTGTATGATTACCTGGAACACAACATATATCAGATGGCCGACCTGGAAAAGGAGGCCTGTCAATTGCATGATAAAATTAAAAAGGCCCAAACGGTAATCAATCCTAAATAAAGGAACTATGGGACATTTACCTCATCTTATCACTGACCTGGCCCTTATACTGGGAGCGGCTGCCATTAGTACGCTTATATTCAAGCGGCTTAAGCAACCGCTTGTATTAGGCTATATTATAGCCGGTTTTTTGGTAGGCCCATATTTTCATTTTATACCTACCGTAGTTGATAAAGAAAATGTAGAAACACTGGCGGAAATAGGAGTGATCTTTCTTTTATTTAGTCTGGGTCTTGAGTTCAGTTTTAAAAAATTAATAAGAGTGGGGGGATCTGCCTCCATTACCGCTTTGGTTGAGATTGTTTTTATTACCGTAGCAGGTTATTTCCTGGGCCGGTTAATGAACTGGACTACCATGGATAGTCTTTTTTTAGGCGGTATGCTGGCCAGTTCTTCCACAACTATTATTCTACGGGCCTTTGATGAGTTGGGTTTAAAGACAAAAGCCTTTGCAAGTGTTGTCTTTGGTGTTCTTATTGTGGAAGATATTGTTGTCATTCTACTGATGGTGATGCTCTCTACAGTGGCTGTAACAAGGGTATTTGAAGGAGTAGAAATGTTGTCTACGATCCTGAAATTGATGTTCTTTTTAGTGTTATGGTTTACGGGAGGAATTTTTTTGCTGCCCACGCTGTTGAAAAAGGCAAAAAAAATAATGACTGATGAAATATTGCTCATTCTTTCGCTGGCGCTTTGTTTAGGGATGGTTGTATTAGCTACAGTGGTTGGGTTTTCTGCCGAACTGGGTGCTTTTGTCATGGGATCTATCATTGCAGAAACAACATCCGCTGAAAAAATTGAGCATCTTTTAAAACCGGTAAAAGACCTGTTTGGTGCCATTTTTTTCACTTCAGTGGGCATGATGATTGATCCGAGCAGCATGGTAGAATACGCCCAACCTATTCTGTATGTTACATTATTGACTTTATTTGGAAAGCTTTTCAGCACTACGATTGGTGCTGTACTTTCCGGACAGCCATTAAAACAGTCCATTCAGGTTGGGATGAGCATGGCCCAGATAGGTGAATTTGCATTTATCGTAGCTACATTGGGTTTATCGCTTGGTGTAACCTCCGCTTTCCTGTTCCCTGTTGCTGTTGGCGCTTCTGCTATAACAACTTTTACAACACCTTATCTTATTAAATCGTCAGGCTATTTATATCATTGGGTTGAAAAGATGCTGCCAGCCCGGATCATTAACCGGTTAAATAAATATAGTACAGATACAAAGAAAGTAGCGCGGACCAGTGAATGGCGGGTGTTCATCAGGTCAACCGTTATTAATGGCGTACTTTCAAGTATAATCATAATTGGAATAATTATTTTTTCGTCTAATTATATTGAACCCTGGATCAATAAGAATGGCAATTCTTTACTATTAAAAATTGGCACTTGTTTATTAACCCTGTTAATGCTTAGTCCGTTTCTTTGGGCGCTTGCTATAAGAGCACCGGCTGACATTTACCGGAAGATGATCGATGATAACCGGTACAGAGGCCTTTTTTATTTTGTAAGGCTCATTCGGCTTGCTTGCATAACTTTTTTTGTAGGCTTTTTATTGCACCGGTTTTTCAACCTGTATACAGGTGTTTTTTTTACAGCCATCACGATATTGCTACTGGTTATCTTTTCAAAAAAGATCCAGGCCCTGTACATAAAATTGGAGCATCGTTTTGTTTCTAACTTAAATGAAAGGGAAGTAGAAACTTCAAAACTTAACCGCACAGAGCTGGCGCCATGGGATGCTCACATTGTTCCGGTGACGGTCCCTGTTGGTGCTGCCTGTGTAGGTAAAATGCTGGGTGAGCTAAAATGGCGGGAAATAATAGGTATTAATGTGGTGATGATAAAACGGGAAGACTATCACATTGCCATTCCGAACAAGGATCAGATCGTTTATCCTAATGATACTTTGTTGGTGTTGGGTACTGATCTTCAGGTACAGCGGCTGAAAGTTTTGATCAGAGCTGAGTCAGCAATAGTACAACAGGATATGGATGAGGTGGCATTGTATAATTACTTCATTTCAGAAAGTAATGAGCTAACGGGAAAGACTATCAGGAAATCGGGACTTCGTGATGATGCAAATGCGCTGGTGGTTGGGATAGAGAGAAATAACGACAGGATATTAAATCCTGAATCTGACACCGTATTTCAGGCAAATGACAACCTGTTTATTGTGGGGAATCCAAAAAGGATAAAACAATTCCTTTTACAATATAAATAACTTAACAAATTTCTATATGGAATTAGTAGTTGCTTTGCTGACCCTGATATTATTGGAAGTTGTACTGGGCATAGATAATATCGTATTCATTTCAATAGTTACAGCGCGGCTCCCGATGCATCAGCAAAAGAAAGGACGGAGAGTAGGCTTGCTTTTAGCTATGGTGATGCGATTGCTGCTCCTAACCGTCATTTCCTGGATACTGAAACTGGAAGGAGATCTTTTTCGCGTATTTTCAACAGGCATATCCGGTAAAGACCTGATCCTTATTGCGGGCGGGCTTTTTCTGTTGTATAAAAGTTCGTCAGAGATCTATCATAAAATGGAAGGAGAATCAGGTGATACCTCAAAAGCCATTAAAGTGACCGGTTTCCGAAGCGCCCTGGGGCAGATACTGGTGCTCGATCTGGTGTTTTCGATAGATAGCATTATCACGGCTGTAGGCATGGTAGAAGAGTTATGGGTAATGTATGTTGCGGTAATAGTAAGTGTGGGCATCATGTTATTTGCTGCAGAACCTGTAAGCAATTTTATAAGTAAACATCCGGCATTTAAAATGCTTGCGCTTAGCTTTTTATTATTGATCGGCTTTGCATTGATCGGCGAAGGACTGGGGCTTCACATCCCTAAAGGGTACATCTATTTTTCCATGGCTTTTGCATTACTTGTAGATGTTTTCCAGATGAGAATGAACCGGCAAAAGTCTAAGGCTGTACAACCGCATGAACATTACCTGCCCGACGAAGTGGAAAAGATAAAGGATAAAGTGTAGGCGTTGGCAACATCGAATGCACTATTGGTTGCTGAAGGAGTTATTTGTGGAAAACAGATCGCCCCCTGTGCATTCTTTGTTTTCCTGTTAACCATAAGATAATATTACCCCGGTAACTTTACCGGCATGGAGTACATTATTGCATTGGGCGCTTTCCAGGCTTTGATCGCGCTATCGCTGTTTATTGGCAACCGGAAAAGAAAGCCCGCAGACAACCTGCTAAACTGGTTATTGATCTGCCTGTTCTCGCACCTGTCGATTAAGTTCGTCATTTATGCGGTCTCAGGAAATTCAACGATCCAGAATGCCTTCAATACGTTTATTGACCTGGCGTATGGCCCATTGTTGTGGATGTATACCAATAAAGTGCTCAACGATCGCTACCGCCCCCTGCAATACTGGTACCTGCTCATGCCCACGCTGGCTGCCGCTTGTGTGTTCTTTACCATTGCGGTTAAAATAGTATATCACCCCGATAAGGCAGTAAGCCTGCTGGCATATTATAATAGTATTACCAGTTACCTCATTATTGCTTCCTGTATCATTTACCCGGTGATGACTCTGATGCTTTCCCAAAGGATGCCTGCCTTCTGGAAAAGCGAACAGCAACTCATTCGCAGAATAGCTTGCTGCTTCCTGGTCATTCCTGCCATCTGGTTAATCACCAACATCATACAGCCCTTCCATGTACTCAATGCGCACGAGCTGAATATCACCATTCGCATCATAGCCTACTCCAATTTGTTGGTGATAAGTGTCTTTATCGTTCGTTACCGGATGACAGCCCACGCTATTATTAATGACGAAGAGGAAGAAATGGCGCCAGCGCCGTCAGATATACCGGCGCCTGCTATGCTGGTGCAGGAACAGGAAAATTTATCGGTAGCTGTTCAGCCTGTTCCTGTGGCACGTAAAACGGTATTGTCTCAAAGTCAGCAGGCGGCCATCGCTGAACGGTTATCGCTGCTCATGGAAGAAAAGAAAGTTTATACCGATCCCGACCTGACGTTGGAGAAACTTGCTTCGCTGATGAAGACACCGCGCCATCATTTGTCCGAAGTATTGAATCAATACCTGCATAGATCATTTTATCAGTTCATTAATGATTACCGGATGCAGAAAGTGTTGCACCTGCTCGATCACTGCCGTCTTCAGGAAGTAATGCCTAATATTTTGTCGATCGCTTATGAAGCAGGATTCAACTCAAAATCTGCCTTCAACCAATACTTTAAAAAGACTACAGGATTTACCCCAACCGAATACCTGAAACAATCGGGAGATGTTCCCTCAACAGGTATTAAAGAAGTATTATCAGCCTTGCAGCGAGAGGTGCAACCCCATTGATAACATTATCATAACCTGCACAGATAATTGACAATCAGCAAGTGTAAGTGCGAATAGACCGATCAGGACGTGACAAAGTGCAGTTCCGCCAACATGGACAATTGAGCCATCACAGCGCCGCAGCTTTGCCGGAAATAACTTGTTTATGAGCTATAACAAACGAAGCGTTTTCCGGCTATTTTCAGGAATATTCCTGTTCTGTGCAGGACTGTTGGCGACAGCCCACGCCCAGGTAATAAGGGGTACAGTAACGGGTACAAGCGGCCAGTTACCAGGTGCGACCATAGAAGCCCCGGCATTCAAAAAATCAACTTCAACCGATTTGAATGGCGCTTTCAGTTTAACGCTTCCCGGCACAGGTGCGGTGACGATTACCATAACCTATATTGGCCATACTATTAAGACAATAGACCTGGATGTAAAAACCGGCGTAAATGACGCTGGCATCATTGAGCTGCAGGCAGCACAAAACCAGTTGGGGGAAGTAGTGGTACGAGGCACCATGGCGCCATCACAGGCAAAGGCTTACAGTATCAAAAGGAATTCACTGGCTATTATGGATGTGATGGCTGCCGATGCTATCGGTAAACTGCCAGATCGCAATGCGGCAGAAGCCGTACAACGGATGCAGGGAGTGGCTGTAGCACGGTATCATGGCGAAGCCGATGCAGCAACTGTTCGGGGTACGCCCTTTGCCTGGACGTCTACCATGTTCAATGGGAGCCGGTTACCCAGCTCCAACGTATTGGGCAATCGTTCCTCTGTGCTGGATGCAGTTCCTTCAGAAATGATCCAGTATGTACAGGTGGCCAAAGCCCTGACGCCCGATTGGGAAGGTGACGCCATTGGCGGTTCTGTTAATTTCATTACCCGTACGGCGCCGGTAAAAAGACAACTGAGTGCAAGCGCTGCCGGCGGGTATAATACTTTCTCAAAGGATGGTACTTACAATGCCTCACTGGTTTATGGAGATCGTTTCTTCAATAATAAACTGGGCGTAATGCTGGCCGGCGCTATCTGGGACCGGCAATGGGGCGCTGATAGTTATGATGTAAGCTACAATACCGGTGCCGCCACAGCGCAACAACAGAAAGCCATCAATACCGTCATGTTCAAGCGTTATATGGGTAAACGACAGACCTATGGCGCCAACCTGGGGCTGGAATACAATTTCAATGCTGGCCATAAGATCTACTTCCGCGGACTGATGGACAAGTTCAATGATATTCGCCCGGTGTATGAATCGTATGTAGACTATGCCAACAGCCGGTACCAGTACAATTACCGCTATTCGCACTATCAAACAAAATTGAATGGGGCAGAACTGGGTGGTGAACATCAACTAGGGACAAAGTTGAAACTCGATTGGACGGTAAGCGATTATCTTTCCAAATACTTTTTAGAAACACCGCCCACTAATGATACTAAAGGGTTACCCATTGCCACCTTCCGCCAACGGATCACCGGTGGCTTTAATAATCTTTCTTCCGATGGAAAACGTTACTGGGGTTTTGATTCTCCCGATGGTATCGGCGGTGATGCATTGCACTTCGATGCAGGTTTGAAGAACAGCAACGAGGCAATGGATGATACCAAACTTACTTTGCAGCAATTGGTGATTGCGCAACTGGATACAAAAGAAGAAGACAAAACAGCCAGGCTTAATTTGAAGTACACGCTGAGCTCAAAAGTGAATGTAAAGGTAGGTGGTAAATATCGTCACAAAGAACGCACCGGCACGTACGGCAGTAATATCGTTTACCTGCCAGGCGCTGCATTGGGTATTCCCAATTCACCGGCATTGAGAACACTCGCCTCTTTACAAAGAGCCGATTTCCCTAAGGGCCATGGTTATTTTAAAGAAATGGATGGCAGTCAGGATCAATATGTACTCAATCCTATCAGCAAGCAACAATTGTTTGATCTGTATGCGCCGGATACCCTCAGCAAATATGGCTTTAAGGATTACACCTCAGCAGCCAATGCCACCAACTATTACCAGGGCACAGAAGATGTAACTGCGGGCTACGCGATGGCCGAAATAGATGCAACAGAAAAATTGAAAATAGTAGCCGGTGTGCGTAATGAATATACCAGTTTGAAACTGAATGGTGCAAAGGCGACCGTGACTGCTTCCGGCACTTCAATCACCGATGTAACGGTAAAGAGCAACTACAATGCGCTGTTGCCGATGGTTCATTTAAAATATAATCTCACCGGGGATGTCAGTCTGCGCGCTGCCTATACCCGCACATTTGTACGGGCTAACTTCAGTGATATGACACCCGGCGAATCGGAAGATAATACCAAAGCTCCTATAGCCATAACCAAAGGCAATCCGGATCTGAAGCCCACATTTGCCAATAACTTCGATCTGATGGGAGAGTATTATTTCAAGA
Organism: Niastella sp.; assembly: GCA_036379015.1. Lineage (GTDB taxonomy): Bacteria > Bacteroidota > Bacteroidia > Chitinophagales > Chitinophagaceae > Niastella. Next base: position 4,925 of record DASUVL010000355.1, on the reverse strand, counting down.
ACATCGGTTTGTTGTCGGGCGGGTTATTTTATAAGCAAATACAGGATGTGATCTTCTCCAATAAAGTTTATTATAGCGAAGGAAATAGCAATTACGTACTCACCCAGTCGCAGAACCTTGACAATGCTCATCTGTATGGCTTTGAAGCCGGCATCAACAAGCGGCTGAATTTTCTGAAAGGTTTCTGGAGTGGCTTTGGCGTTGAGTTCAATTACACCTGGATCAAAAGTGAAGTGAGCGTGCCAAGAACTTCCAGCACAACCAGCGTAACGGATAAGACCAGTTTGCCCAACCAGAGCCGTAATCTTTTTAACGCGATCCTCTTTTATGAAGGCAATGGGGTAATGGTAAGATTGGCCGGTAACTATCGCGGTAAATCCGTAGAAACGCTCAATCAAACATTAGGACCTGACTTCTATATATGGACAGACAAGAACTTCACGGTGGATGCCTCTGCCAGTGTAAGTATCACAAAAAACCTGCGCGCTTTTGCTGAGCTCAACAACCTCACCAATGAACCCCTGAGATCTTATATGGGCGACCGCCGCCGCGTAACAAACCGGGAATGGTATGGTATGCGCGGACAGGTCGGGTTGAAGTGGGATATTATAAAGTAAGTTGATAAGTTGACTGGTTAACAAGGCAGGTTGATTAGTTGGCGAGTTAATAAGTTATTGAGTTCATTAGTTCCTTTGTCGATGCACGACTACCGGCTCGGGTTTCATTATTCAAATCAAACAAATATATTAAAATGAAAAGGTTAATAGTATCTATATTGACATTCGTACCCTTTATTGGATTTACACAACTCGCAGACAGCGCTACCCGGTTGGTGCATATGCAGGGTGCTTTGAATTTCCGCGATGCAGGCGGTTATAAAACGAAAGAAGGAAAGACCGTAGTAACAGGGCGCGTATTCCGCAGTGCCGACATCAGCAAACTGACAGATGCCGACATGCAGTTGATGGCAGGAAAACATATCCGTACGGTAATTGATTTCCGCGGTGTGAAAGAATCTGCAGCTGCACCCGATAAGTTGTTACCAGCTACAGACTATTTGTTATGTCCAGCCGGAAGCGATAGTCTGCCCGATATGAAGAAAATAGCGATGCTTGTAAAACAGGGTGGATTTTTGGAGAAGTTTTATGGCGATGCTAGCTTGCCATATTACGGTGCGCGTTATAAACCATTTTTTCAAAAACTGTTGGCATTGCCTGATACGGCATCCCTATTGTATCACTGCACAGGTGGCAGAGACAGAACAGGTATGGCTTCAGCATTATTGCTGTATGCGCTGAATGTACCGCAACAAACAATAGAAGCCGACTTTGTAGCATCCAATGTATACCTGGCTCCCATGCACGAAAAAATGTATAAAGGCATGGCGCAGACAATGCAACTGGATACGGCTGCTGTGCGTAAGGAAATGGAATTGCGACCTGAGCTGTTGCATATTTTCTTCAGCGCTATTACCCGTAAATATGGTTCCGTTGAAAAGTTCATGGAACAGGAACTGGGGTTGGGAAAAAAGGAATTGGCGATGCTGAGGAAAAAGTATACGATTTAAGAGATATAATGGTGTCTGAAATAAAAAAGGATTACAAAAGCTGTAGTCCTTTTTTTATGTTCACCGGATAACCTTTCTATTTTGCCGTCACAAGGCCCAGTGAGTTACCTGCGATATCTTTAAACCAGGCGAATTGTTTACCGTCGGGTAATGTAACCGGGCCTATGAGTTTTTGTCCGCCGGCAGCTACGATCTTTTCCAGGTGGGCAGTAATATCATCAACCTGTATGTAGACCATTACGTAATTATGCGGCTCATGGCCAAGCGCAACGATTTGTCCATGGATGCCATCACTGGAACCGGTATTGATCAGGGAGGCAAATGGAATGCTGGTTGGCGACCAACCAAACAATTGCTGATAAAACGAAGTGGTTTTTTCCAGCTCTTTACAACCAATGTCAAAAAATACTACCGGGTGTGTGGTGCTCATAAATTTCTGTTTATTTGAATTGGGCGAAATTAATCAGGCTGGCCGGCAATAAATTGTAAAAATGTTTCCTTTGGCAGTGAGATGAAATTGGGCGTATGGCTGATGGCAGGATATTGTTGACAAAGACTTCTGTATTGGCTCGGCGTTATGCCGGTCCGAGCTTTAAAATCATTGATGAAATGCGCCTGATCATAGAAGGTATGTAGTGAAGACAGCGACTGCTGCGGGTCTTTGGAAATAGCCGCCAGGTGTTGGTGGAACCGGATGATGCCCTGCATTTCCTTTACCGGTGATCCGAAATGGCGCAACACCACTGCCCGTAATCTTTTACGTGTATAACCCAGCATATCACAAATTTCCTGAACGGTACTGGTGCGCATAGCCTCATTAAGGTAACTGATTACAGGCAACATGGAAAGATCCTGACCGCTGATGCGGCCGGTAAAATATGCTTCTATTAGTTGAAACCCTTTTTCAATATTCTCACATTCCTTTAACGCTGATCTAAGTTCAAAAATGTCAGGGTCAGCCCAGTGTTCCGCCCCAAGCGCATTATCATTTGTTTCTATAACCGGCACATTAACAAAATAAGGGAGTGTGCCTGGCCTTACCCCAATAACATACATTCTTATAGGTCCCGGATTATCCAACATAAAAGGGCGTTCATGCTTCCCATTAACCCAAATCGTGGCAGTGTGTTCCCGACCTGCTGTTTCCTTATATGGATCAGAAACCCAAAAGTTAGAACCTAGGTTTATGATGATTGTTTGATATATCCGCTGCAAGGCAATGCCCGTACCTAATACTTCCAGGTAAACGATGGAACTTACCAGCTCTTTGAGTTTGCCTTTTGGCGTGTAAGGGATGAGTTTACTCATTAAGAATATGCCGTTGTTTGGTAAATCAGTGGTAAGATATCATATTTTATAAAGTTTCCAACCACTACTGACATAGGGCTGTCAGTTGCTTGGGTTAGTTTTGAGGAAACAATAATAATGACCACAGAATTAAAAGATGGCAAATTAGCTATATACGTCAAGACAAGAAAGGAATGGCGCAAGTGGTTGCAAAAGAATAATCAAACGGAAAAGTCCGTTTGGCTTATCCTTTATCGTAAGGGCAGCGATGTGCCAGCGGTTAACATTATTGATGCTACGGAAGAGGCCCTATGTTTTGGCTGGATAGATAGTTTATGTAAAAAGCGGGATGCAGAAAGTTATTATCTGACATTTACGCCCCGGAAACCTAAGACCAGTAAATGGAGTAAACCGAATATTGAAAGAGCGGAGCGGATGATAAAAGAAGGGCTCATGACAGAGGCGGGGCAAAAGATGATAGATATGGCAAAAGACCTGGGGAAGTGGGTGGCATAAGTTGTATGAACGGGAACAGCCAATAAAATGAATTACTTACATTCAATGTAGAAGATCATCACAACTATGCAAAATAATAATTATGGATTGCTGTTCCTGAAGAAGAATCTAGCAGTATTAATTATTTTATTATGTGTTATTATCTCAGCAACAAATTGCACGGATACTAAGCAACAGTCACAAAATAATGCGATCGCATATCCCAGTCCACAGCCAGATACAACAATGCGGGTCTTTTTACCCGGTCTTGTTTCAAAGGAAGGACTTGACTTCAATTCGGCATTCTCATCCGATGGAAAAACCTTTTATTTCGCCAGGTCCGTAAGAAGAAAGTATATTATTCTGGAAACTACCTTTGATGGCAAACAGTGGACGGAACCCATCGTTTCTAAACTGTTTGATACGTTATATTCCAATGCGGATCCATTTATTACTAAAGATGGTAGCATCTATTTTATTTCAAACAGACCCAGGAACAATACCGATACCACCGACGACTATGATATTTACAGATTGCCCAGGCAAGGCGATACATGGCTTGCGCCGCAAAACCTTTATCAGGTTAACAGTGACAGTACGGAATACTATGTGTCCGTTTCCGATTTTGGTAATATTTATTTTGCTTCTTACAGAGGCGAAAATCTTGACCTGTATATGAGCGTTAAGAGTGATACAGGATATGAAGGGCCGGTTAATCTTGGACCAATAATTAATTCTCCATCAGATGAGCATGATCCACTTATTGCGTCTGATGAGTCTTACATAATATATACATCAACCAGGCCCGGTGGCTTTGGCGAAGCAGATCTATATATGGCGTATCAGAAAGATGGCAAATGGCAGCAACCAAAGAACATGGGCGATAAGATCAATACTAAAACCTATGAGTATTGTCCCAATTTATCACCCGATGGCAAATACTTTTTTTATAGTAGTGAAAGTGATGTGAAATGGATAAGTATGGAGGTTATTGTGGGCAAGGGTAGATGAAAATCTGAAAGTAATTATGGCAAAACCAAAGAAAAAATACGCTATCTGTCCTTGCTGTTTGACAGAACGTCATCGAACCGAAATGACTGTTTGTTTAGCTATCCTTGAAGAGATGGAGAAGAAGGAGTATAAGCACTACAAAGAACTCAATATTGATACGTACAACAATTTTATTGATAGCAGCTTTGAATGGGCATGTGATGTTTGCTTACAGAATAAGAAAGCCATTCTTGCTAGCCCTGCACAACAAAACACGTCATTGACGCCATCGCTGGCATATCACGATATCGAAAAAAACTGCCGCACATGCGGCGCTGAATTTACATTCACCAAAGAAGAAAAGAAACTTTGGTATGAACAACTCAAATTCTGGATCGATTCGGAACCCGTCAATTGTCTGAAATGCCGCAGACAGATACGATTGTTAAAAGCAGAGAACAAAACGCTCTCTGATATTCTGCAAAAAGACGAACAGGAAATAACCATAGACGAATTAAAGATCGTTTCAGACATTTATCGTAAATGGGATAAAATTGAAAAAGTGAAGTTCTACGAATCTATGGTG
>DASUVL010000354.1:0-4817 GCA_036379015.1 Niastella sp. | reverse complement strand
GTTTGATGCCCTCCCGGGAGGGAAGTACAGACAGGGACACATTCAGCGGTTCTCTTATTTCGATGGAAGCATTTACGGACCTCCATCCGAAGGAACGTTTGGCGGTATCGGATTTGGTATTGATAATAATATAGAAGCCAAAGTGCGTTCGAAAAAAGATACGGCCAATGGCGGCTTGAAAAAGGTAAAGCTCATTGATGGTTTTGGTTTTACCAGCAGCTATAATTTTATGGCCGATTCCTTTAAGCTGGCGCCATTTAGTTTGTATGTGCGCAGTACGTTGTTCGAGAAGATCAATATTACCATGGGCGCTACCATGGATCCTTACCAGGTTGATACATTTGGTTATCGCGTTGATAAGTATATGTGGGAGGGAGAGAAGTTCTCATTGAAAAACCTGGGCCGCATTACCAGCGGTAACATTGCCATTTCAACTTCTTTCCAAAGTCAGGCGAAGGATAAAAAAGCAGCGCAGCAAAAGGAAGAAGCATTGCGGGAAGGGAGCGTATTAACGGCCGAAGAGCAGCAGGCGCAATTGGCGTATGCGCGGGCAAACCCGGCCGAGTTTGCCGACTTTAATGTGCCCTGGTCGCTGAGCTTATCATACTCCATGAGTTTCAGCAAAGCCTTTAAGCCTGATTATTCGGGGTGGGAAACAACGACCAGTTCAAGCTTGAGCTGGAACGGTGATTTTAATATGACGCCCAAATGGAAATTTGGCTTGCAGGGGTATTATGATGTTAAGAATGCTGCCATACAGCAGTTTACCATGTATATTTCGCGGGAGATGCATTGCTGGCAGCTAAGCATCAATGTAACACCGGTGGGGTATTGGCGTACTTTTAGTTTTACCATCAGTCCCAAGTCGGGTATTTTGCAGGATTTGAAGATCAATAGAACAAGGTATTTCTATCAGTAACCCCCCGACCCCCTAAAGGGGGAGCGTGAATGGTGAATGGTCAATGGTGAAAGCGACAAGCTGCAAGCAATACAGCCAAAAGCTGAAAGCCGAAAACAAATACAGCTATCGCATTGACAACGGTACCTACTAGCGGGCGTTTCCATTATCACATTATCCTATCATCATCATTATCACACATTCATTATTTAGCATTCGTAGTGTAGTAATCCCACATTATTTTAAACACTCTTTCCTTCAACGACTGCGCGGTTTCGCCGGGCTGTGCGGCTACGGGGGGCAGAAAGTGCATTTTCATTTTATGCGGCATCAGGAAAAAAGGTTTGCTGGCCGGCAGTACTTTTCTCGTATTAAATATTACACTGGGAATAATGGCTTTGCCGCTGTCGATGGCCAGGCGAAAGGCGCCATCGTGAAAAGATTTTAGCGGTTGATCGGTTAGGTTACGGGTACCTTCAGCATAGAGGCACATGTGTAAACCCATATCAAGTACCCGCCGCATTTTCATGTAGCTTTCTTTACGACTGGCTTCACTTTTCCGGTCAACCAATACGGAGCCGGTCCTGTAGATCAAACCAAAGAGGGGGATCTTCGCCATTTCAATTTTGGCTATTGTTTTATTACCGCCGGGAATGGCGGGCGTGGCGATGGGAACATCCATGAGTGAGTTGTGGTTGCACACCACTACATATGTTTCGCCAGGTGCAAAGTTCTTTCTTCCGCGTACAAATAACGGACAGCCGATCAGGGGTAGATAAACACCCATCCAAACCCGGGAAATAGCGGCAAACCGCCTGGTTTTTTTGGGATCGCTGACCGCATAGCTGAATAACAGGAATGGAATATAAATTACGAGCAGGGTGGCAATAAATACCAACACAGCCCAGGTGGCAAAAATACGGCCGGCGATTTCTCTAAGGATCTTCATTTAATAGATGCTTCTTTAATCAAGGTGCAAGTTACATGTTTCAGGTGTAGCGGTTGCCAGGAATGGACCTGTCAGGTCCGCAGCGACTGGCTGATAATGCACTGTTAAAGCGAACCTGACAGGTCATGCCTTTCCATTAGCATATTAGCAAATTATCACATTATGTTACAACGCCCAATTTATCGGGTCACTTCCATGCTTCATCAGGTACTCATTGGCCCTTGAAAAATGGCGGCACCCGAAAAATCCGGAATAAGCTGATAATGGAGAAGGGTGCGCCGCTTTCAACACCAGGTGTTTGGTTTCATCGATCAGGGTCTGTTTTTCCTGCGCAAATTTCCCCCACAGTATAAATACCACATGTTCTTTTTGTTCGCTGATCTTTTTGATAACATTATTGGTGAACTCGGCCCAGCCGATCTGTGCATGACTCATCGGTTCAGCCGCGCGTACGGTTAAGGAGGCATTGAGCAGCAATACACCCTGTTCAGCCCATTTGGTTAAATTCCCGTGATCGGGAATAGGCACACCCACATCGCTTTGCAGTTCTTTAAAAATATTTACCAGCGAAGGCGGCGGCACCACACCATTCGAAACAGAAAAACACAACCCATGCGCCTGCCCAACCCCGTGATAAGGGTCCTGGCCCAGGATCACCACCTTTACATTTTCGAACGGAGTCGTATTAAAAGCATTAAAGATCAATGAGCCGGGCGGATAAATGGTTTTGCCGGCCATTCTTTCGGTCTTTAAAAAGGTAACGATATTCTGAAAGTAGGATTTTGCAAATTCGGGTTTTAACGCTGTCTTCCAGCTTTCCTCAATTTGTACGTCCATGGTTAGTATTAATAATTTGCGATAAAAATAAGGAAAGGGAAACTAATTGATATAGTTAATTTCCCTGCTATATAACTAATATGAATACTATGTGGTAACATTTTTTATTGCAAATAATTATTAGGATGCCTTAATATTGGGACGCGGAACGCGGAATCCGCCAAATGAAAACAAAGATACTACCCGGCTTAATTAGACCAACTCACTCCAATCCCTAATTTTAACATTAGGTGAATTAATGGCTAAGTTCAAAACTTTCAGGAATTTTTCACAAACATCTGCAATTTGGCTTTTATCAATAAAATTCCTTCTATACCAGCAGATTATCAACAAGCCGTTTTCAAAAGCTTCAATTAGGAAAGTTATATCGAAAAAAACAGTATCCATATCAAAATGATAGGAGTGGAAATCTTCAACACGACCTTCAGCAGTATTAAAGTCATTTAAGACGTTTAATTGTGTTGTGATATGAAACCATTCAGGATTTATAAAATCCTGATAATAGATGTGATCAACAGCGTCAATAAATGCGTTAGAACAAATGTTTAACAAGTCATTGAAATTACTATTTTCATTTACTTTAATCCTGGTCACCAATGCTCCTGTTAGCCACCCAATTATTTTTGAATGATCTTCATTACTTCGTGTTGACATTGGAGAATTAATTATGAAGTCATTCTGAAAAGTCACTTTGCTTAGAAAGATACTGTAACTGGCTAACATGAAATTGAAAAAACTGACTTTCATTTCAGAAGATCGCTCATGAATCTTATGTAAGATCTCTTCTGGAACGACAAATCTATACTCACCTCCTTCTGAATCACTTTTAGCGACACTATCATTTGATCTTATTTTTAGCCGTTCTGGTACGTCTTTAAAAAGATCCTGGAAATAGGCTTTATGATAGGTTAGTTTATCTCCTTCGTAATGCTTCCGGTAAAAATTGATAAAGTCATTCAATTGGCCGTTAAGGGGTTCTAATGGATTTGGTAGCCCTTTCGAATAGGCATCGTAGATCATAAAGATCTCTTTTTCTATTAATTTCAGCGACTGCGCGTCGTAGATAATATGATCAATATTAAATATAAAAAGAGACTTATCTTCTGTGTATTTTATCAGAATGCTTTTAAAGGATGGCTCTTTTTCGAAATCAAAACGATAGACGGATAATTCGTTAATGATCTTTTTGATTGTTTCATCTTTATTCTTCTGTCCTCTAATGTCCTTGATCGTTAGTGCAGGTATAAATGTATCTGCACTGCATATTTTTTGTAACACCATTTCTTCGTGGTTCAAAAATACTGCTCTCAGACTTTCATGTCGCGAAACCATAGTATCTAATGTCGTCGATAATGCTTTTTCATCTACATCATGAAGGTCTTTTGTTATCAGCGTGTTCATACGCTTTATATTCCCTGACTTATACTCCAGATATCTAAATGATTGCAATGGCAGTGTGTAATATAGGTTTTGTTCAATATTTGGTTTGCTTGAATGGGTATTAAACGGGTTATTTGTCGATATCGATGCCGGAGATGATTTAACTGCGAGCAAATCTATAATTGAAGCGATCGTTGGACACATAAAAATGTCTTTAATCGTGAATTCGACTCCAAATTTCTTACTGATGCGATGCGATACCTGTATGGCATTGATAGAGTTCCCCCCAACCCTGAAAAAGTTATCCCTGATGCCCAGATGCTCCAGGCCTAACACCTCTTGCCAGATCTTGCATAAAGCTACCTGTGTTTCTGTAACAGGAGCCTCATGCTCATCAGGAGGGCTAAAGTAAGGATCTGGTAACGCTCGTTTGTCCAACTTTCCATTTACCGTCAGCGGGAAACTATCCAGCATTACCAGGGCGCTGGGCACCATATAGGAGGGCAAAACTGCCGACAAATGTTGATAGATCTGTTCTTTGCTTAGTTGATTCAGAAAGGGAATATTGTAAGTAGGGGATGGGGCATTTCTTGAAACATCATCAATCATATTTTTATCATGATTAATTACTACTTCTCCCTGAAGGGAAATCACCACATCATACCTGTACTTACTTAATTCATTTATGTAACTTGCTCCTCTTTCAATGATATTAACCTTTATAGTGTCATATGTATCCTGTAAGTGGGTAAA
>DASUVL010000353.1:0-6882 GCA_036379015.1 Niastella sp. | reverse complement strand
AGCTCCCAGGAATAATCCTGCTACTGATATACTGGCAATTAGTAGGATCACAATAGCACTCATATGGATACTGTTTAAATAATAAAACAAAATTATTTTCATTGAAGGGGCTAAGGGATGACCTGTCTCAAAAGGAAAAATGATTTTTATCATATCAGAACTTCAGCCATTTGGCCGCTATATTGCTGCAGCCAAACGTAACCAGCAGAATGCTCAGTGAGCTGGCCGGCATCAGGATGGCTGCAATAAGCGGCGACAGCACACCCTGTACCGCGAAGGTTATTCCGATGATGTTATAAATAATGGATAAAATAAAACTGGCTATCACTATCTGTTTATTGGCTTTGCACAACTTTATAAATTGTGGCAACCTGCTCAACTGCCCGGCTTCCATGATGACATCACTGGCCGGCGTAAAATTGTTACAATTGTCAGTCAACGCTATACCTACATCACTTTGTTTTAAGGCGCCGGCATCGTTCAATCCATCACCGATCATCATAACCTGTTCGCCTGTTTGCTGCAATAATTGAATGTACTGCAGCTTATCTTCGGGCTGCTGATCAAAGAACAACGTGGTATTAGGCCCCATCAGCTGTTGCAGGGTATTTTGTTCGGCAGCATTATCCCCCGAAAGTACCGACATCCTGTAGTTGCGGGATAATGACCGCACCAATGCAGTCACCCCATCGCGGTAACGATTGTGAAAGGTATAATGGCCGAATAATTTACCATCGATGGATACAAAAACCTGCGTCCCATTGCCAGATGTGGCAGCGTTTCCCGTAACAAAAGACTGGGAGCCGAGTGCTACCCAATCATCGCCCACCATGCCGTCGACTCCTTTACCGGGTATTTCACGAAACTCATGAACAGGTACATAGTTGTTACAGTCAATTTGTTTTACCAGGGCCCTGCTCAGCGGGTGATTCGACTGAGCAGCCAGACTGGCGATGGCCTGTTGCTGTAAAACGGTAAGCGGCTGTCCGTTGTATACAATATGTTGTTCACCGGCAGTGGTAAGCGTTCCGGTTTTGTCGAAAACGATATGTGTTATATCCGCAGTATCTTCAATGGTTTGGGCGCTGCGCAAATAGAATTTATTGCGTCCCAATAAGCGTAATATATTACCATTGGCGAATGTATTGGAAAGCAGCAAGGCACAGGGACAGGCTACTATCAACACGGCTGTAACCACGTTCAAAATATTAGCCGGGTTGTTCATCCACCAGTACCATGCTGCAACGCCGGCAATGGTAAAAACTATATAGGTAAAATAACGGCTGAGCAGGTGGATAAAAGAAATGCGTTGGGGTTCAGCTGTTTTTTTAAACTCATCTCTCGACCACAACCGGGTTAAATAGCTTTGTGTAACTTCTTTTATGACCAATATTTCAATAGCACTGCCGGTTTGTTTACCACCTGCATATACGATCTCTCCCATTTCTTTATTTACAGGCAATGATTCACCGGTCACAAAACTGTAATCGATGCGGGCTTTTCCGCGGGTAAGAATGCCATCTACAGGAATCAGTTCATCATGATGTATCAGTAAAGTATCGCCTGCTTTTACATCGGGCAGGGATACGGGTAATTCCCTGTCATCTTTTAACAGCGTGGCCGCAATGGGGAAGTAAGATGTGAAATCGCGCTCAAAAGATAATTGCTGATGGGTTTTGTCCTGCAACACACGCCCTGCCAGCATTAAAAAAACAATACCTGCCATAGAATCAAAATAGCCGGCCCCGGTGCCGCTGATCACTTCGTATACGCTGCGTGAAAAGGTAACTATAATGGCCAATGCTATTGGCGCATCAATATTCAGGAATTTGTGCTGCAATCCTTTCCAGCCCAATTCATAAAAGGGAGTTGCGCTGTAAAAGAAAACCGGCAGTGCCAGTATCATATTCAGCCAGCGAAAAATGCCCTGTAATTGCATCTCAGCGGATGCTATTCCCAGGTATTCGGGAAAGCTCAATAACATGATGTTGGCGAAAAAAAAGCCGGCTACGCCCAGCCGGTAAATCATCCTCTTATTGGTAAGGGGCTTATGATGCTGCAGGTTATTTAAACTGATATAAGGCTCATAGCCAATACTTGTAAGCAATTCAGCTACTTTTCGTAAGGAGGTGCCGTGGTTATCAAAAACAATATCTACTTCCCTGCGGGTAAAATTCACCGTTGAACTGATCACTGCCTTATTAAGCCGATGAAGGTTTTCGATCAGGTATAAACAGGAGCTGCAATGTATTTGCGGCAGGTAAAAAGTCACATTCGTTTGCTGGTCGTCGCTGAAAGTAATAAGCTGTTGACTAATGGTCGCGTCTTCCAAAAATGAAAATTTGTTTGTACGAACCGATACGCGCTGGTTAACGCCGGGCATTTTATTCAGGGTATAATATTCACATAACCCGTTTTGGTTTAACAACTGATATACTATTTTACAGCCTTCGCAACAAAAATGCCTGGCATCTGCGGTAATGATGGCGGAATCACATGTTTCGCCGCAATGATAGCACGTCAGTTTCTGATGGGTATTGGTCTGTGTGGAATGCATGACAGGAAATTTGAGGCGCTAATGTAACAGCCGCCTTCTCCAGCCCGCATGACTTTCCTCATTCAAGGCCTTGATTTAAGTCATTGGTGCGGTTTTCTACCAGGAATAGTTTTGTACAATGAGGAGCACCGACGTCAATCCCGTTTTAGCCACCAAATATAATACACCAGTTCCGCGGTATACCAGCTATCCTACCATTCCATACTGGGATGATCAAATAGCTATTACTGCATGGGAAGATATATTCAGCAAGCGGTTTCACGAGCAAAACCATGTCAACGGGTTATCGCTCTATCTTCATCTGCCATTTTGCGAATCGCTTTGTACCTATTGCGGATGCAATAAAAAAATCACCACTAACCACCAGGTAGAGGATGAATATATCGCCGTTATTGAAAAAGAATGGCGTTTATATAAAGCCATCATGCGTGAGGCGCCTGTTATCAGGGAACTGCATATTGGCGGAGGTACCCCTACCTTCTTCCCGCCGCATAAACTGGAAAAACTATTGAACTATATTTTTAAAGGCAGCATTGTACATCCCCGGCGTGAATTCAGCATAGAAGGCCATCCCAACAATACCACCGTAGCACATTTGGAAAAATTGAGCGCTCTGGGCTTTAAAAGAATTAGTTACGGAGTACAGGACAATGATCCGGTAGTGCAGCAGGTGATCAACCGTATTCAGCCATTCGAAAATGTAAGGCAGGTTACTGAAAATGCCCGGACAGCGGGTTATACTTCCGTTAACTTCGATCTGATCTATGGGTTACCCCTACAAACCGTTCAAAGCATGGAACGCACCATACACCAGGTGCTGGAGCTAATGCCCGACAGGATCGCCTTTTATAGCTATGCGCATGTTCCCTGGACCAGCAAAGCGCAACGGCTGTTTGATGAATCCCACCTGCCTGATGCCGCAACCAAACTACAACTATATTTAACCGGCAAACAGTTGTTACTTCAGCATGGCTATTACGACATAGGCATGGACCATTTCGCCCTTCCGCACGACGACCTGTATAAAGCAAAAACAGCCGGAACACTGCACCGGAATTTCATGGGCTATACTACACAAAACACAGGGCTTTTATTGGGCCTGGGCGTATCTGCCATCAGTGATGCACAATATGGTTATGTACAAAACGACAAAACATTGCATAATTATTATGCATCCATATTATCGGGTAAACCGGCCATTCAGCGGGGCATTCTTTTAACCGTTGAGGATATCTCCTTTCGTGCCTACATCCAGGATATCAGTTGCCGCTCAAAAACCACATTCCAGCCACAACACCTTCCATTGCTCAGGCAATATGTTTTCCCATTGCTGCAGGATATGGCTACCGATGGATTGATCAACTGGAATGAGCAGGAATTATCATTAACGCAGCAAGGCCAGTTCTTTATCAGGCATGTATGCAGCGCATTTGATGTAAGAATGCATAAAGACGACCCTCCTACAAAAAATCTTTTCAGCAAAGGCATTTGAAAATTATTTTACTGCGCAATCAAATCGTTACTGGATCCGCTTTTGACAACCCATTGGTTCTGATAAAAATCATACCCTTCCCTATTTAGGGTCAGGCGCTTTGGCCTGCTATGTTCATACTTTTGGTTTAGAAATACTCCACTTTTATTTAATATTTACTAATAACAAGGATATGACATTATACATTTTATCAACCGTAACAATTGGGGATGTGCAGCATGATTTTAACAAGGCATATCCTTTTCTTAAGCTCGATTTTTACAAAGTTTCAGAAACCAACTTGCCAAGAAAGCCACTAACTCCTTCACTGCCCTTCAAGATTGCCGGACTTAAAGACGAGGGAGCACTTGACATATCTGACTCCATGACTGTAGGAGAACTTGAAAATGCCTTCAGGAAAAATTTCGGGTTAAACGTGCAGGTGTCAAGAAAATCAGGCAATTTATGGTTAGAAACAACCATATCTGACAAATGGACATTGAAGGCACAAAATGATCATGGATGCGAACTTTCACATTATGATAAAAAAGTTGACTCCCAAAACGATGCAATCGATTATGGCTAAACTGTATTGAATATTCTACTGACGAATATCATTTAGTGTGGTGAGGCCTGTCACTTTCAAACACTGGTAGTCAGAATACTTTTGATTTATAAAAGATAACAATGTCTTTTCTTATTAACCTTTAATTCAACAAAATGAGACGTACATCTTTATTCACTGCTGCCTTTCTTATATCAGGGCTTTTATTTATTTCAGCTTGCAATGATGGGCAAAAAACAGCAGATGAAAAAGTGCCGGAAACACCCACAGAACAACAAGAAGCGCATGGCTCGGAAATAAAACCCGGAGAAGTTGAATTAACGACTCCACTTAAGCAGGAATGGGTAACGAACGGCAAAGGAATTTATGAAATGAAATGCCAATCATGCCATAAACTTACTGATGAAAGATTGGTAGGACCCGGCTGGAAAGATGTTACCAAAAGAAGGGAACCGCATTGGATAATGAATATGATCACGAACGTGGATATGATGCTGGAAAAAGATGCTGAAGCCCAAAAATTATTAGAACAATGTTTGGTTCGCATGCCTAATCAGAATCTCTCTAAAGACGATGCGCGCCAGGTACTGGAGTTTATGCGATCCAATGACGGTGTTAAATAAACAGTAGCAACTATTCTTTTCATTTAAATAAATAAGCAACATGAAATTTTATTATTTCAAAACCTGCCCGGTTTTGATACTGGCATTGGTTTGCCTGTTATCAATGCAAAGTTGTAAGCCCAAAACCGCTCAATCTGCTGCAACTGGCGATGCAACAAAATCTTTTGTAGCACCTGGTAAGTACGATGAATTTTACAATATTGTCTCCGGAGGGTTTAATGGACAAGTAGCAGTTTACGGTATCCCTTCCGGCCGTTTGTTTCGCATTATACCTGTATTCTCCCAATCACCCGAAAGCGGTTATGGGTTCAGTGAAGAAACAAAACCGATGTTGAATACGTCACATGGTTTTGTACCCTGGGACGATCAACACCACATTGCACTTTCCCAAACCAAAGGCGAACATGACGGACGCTGGGCTTTTGCCAATGGTAATAACACGCCACGGATAGCCCGGATAGACCTTACCTCCTTTCGCACCGCTGAAATACTGGAAATACCCAATAGCGCCGGTAATCATGCCTCGCCCTTTATCACAGAAAATTCTGAATACATTGTAGCCGCCACTCGTTTTAGTGTACCATTAGACGATCAGAATGGGGATGTTCCCATTAACACCTATAAACAGAATTTCAAAGGATCTATCAGTTTCATCGCTGTGAACCCCGCATCAGGCGAAATGAATATCGCTTTTCAGATCCGTACGCCGGGTGTGAACTTCGATCTTTCACGGGCCGGTAAAGGAAAATCACATGGCTGGTTCTTTTTCAGTTGCTATAATTCAGAGAAAGCCAATACACTTTTAGAAGTGAATGCTTCTCAAAAGGACAAAGATTTTGTGATGGCCGTAAACTGGAAAAAAGCAGAAGAATATGTAAAAGCCGGTAAAGCCAAAAAACAACCGGTTAAATATGCCCATAATGTGTATGACGAAAAAACACACGCCGCTACTTCCACTATCCAAACCGAAGTTTTGGTCCTTGATCCGGCTGATTGCCCGGATATGCTATACCTGATCCCATGTCCAAAATCGCCACACGGGACCGATGTTGATCCAACCGGCGAATATATTGTAGCGTCAGGCAAACTGGCTGCCAGCATTCCCGTATTCTCCTATACAAAACTTCAAAAAGCTATAACAGATAAAACGTTCGATGGCGAATACGATGGTATCCCTGTTATTAAATATGAAGCGGCTTTGCATGGTGAAGTTGTTAAACCGGGGCTCGGACCATTGCATACGGAGTTTGATGGAAAAGGTAATGCATACACTTCCATGTTTGTTTCATCTGAAATAGTAAAATGGCGTATCAGCGATCTGAAAGTGTTGGATCGCGTAGCTACTTATTATTCTATTGGCCACTTATCCATACCAGGCGGACCAACAGCAAAGCCACACGGAAAGTACATGATCGGATACAACAAGATCACCAAAGACCGTTACCTGCCTACCGGACCAGAATTGACACAAAGTGCCCAGCTATATGATATCAGTGGAGAAAAAATGAAATTGATCCTCGATTTTCCTACAACGGGTGAACCCCATTATGCAGAAGCATTACCGGCCAGTATGCTGATGGATAAACAAAGGAAATTCTTCAAAATTGAAGAAAACGCACACCCTTATGCTGCTAAAGGCGAAGGGCAGGCCAAAATAGAACGCAAA
>DASUVL010000352.1:0-2904 GCA_036379015.1 Niastella sp. | reverse complement strand
AAGGCTATGGACGATGCATCAAACAAATGATGTATGTGTAAATGAGCAGGCCGGCCAATTTGTGTTAAAAAGCCCGGTTTATCAATCAGTTATTAATAAATAAGGTCATATAATGGTCAGTTTATAGGTATATATGCGCTTACCCATTGCTTCCCTGATTTTTATTCCCTCAAATACACTATTTTGCCGATAGTGAAATTTTTACAGTGAGACTATTATCGCCTGCCATATCATCATTGGCCCGCATGCGTCTATGGCGTATTGAGGGATGGAAGAATAATCCGGTAGATGCCCAACGGGAGGTTTTGCAGGATTTGGTAACTTCTGCTCAATACACGGAGTTTGGCAGAAAATATAATTTTTCGGGGCTGTTCAATGTCAAGACCTTCAAACAAACGGTCCCTATTCATGAGTATGAAGACCTGCAACCATACGTTCACCGTATCATGCAAGGCGAGCAGAACCTTTTATGGAATACTCCCGTATCGTGGTTTGCCAAAAGCAGCGGTACTACCACCGATAAAAGCAAATTCATTCCCGTAACAGAAGAAAGCCTTGAAGACTGCCATTACAAAGCAGCCAAGGATGTATTGACATTATACTATCAATTCAATCCTGATTCGGACCTGTTAACCGGTAAGGGGCTGGTTATAGGCGGTAGCCATACCATAAATCCAGTGAATGCAGAAGCGCAATATGGCGATCTGAGTGCCGTTTTGTTACAGAATTCCCCTTTCTGGGGGCACTGGTTACGTGTACCCGATCTAAGTATTGCCCTGATGGATGAGTGGGAAAGCAAGATTGAGAAACTCGCGTACAGCACCATAAAAGAAAATGTTACTTCTATTTCAGGTGTGCCTACCTGGACGTTAGTCCTGTTCAGGCGTATACTGGAACTAACCGGTAAACGCAACATGGCCGAAGTGTGGCCACACCTTGAATTATATATGCATGGCGGTGTATCGTTTACTCCTTATAAAGAACAGTTCCAGAAATTAATAGGTAAGCCTATACATTATTTGGAGATGTATAATGCCAGTGAAGGTTTTTTTGCAGCCCAGGACAGGCCCGGTGAGGAAGGCATGCTGCTGTTTACCGATCATGGCATTTTTATGGAGTTTATGCCTGTTGAAGAATATGGAAAGCCACACCCTGAAACCATCGGTTTACAGGAAGTAGAGCTGGGTAAAAATTATGCCATGGTGGTTAGCACCAATGGCGGTTTATGGCGGTATTTATTGGGAGATACCGTTCAGTTCACTTCTTTACATCCATTCAAGATAAAAGTGAGCGGACGGGTAAAACATTTCATAAACGCATTTGGTGAAGAAGTGATCGTTGACAATACCGACAAAGCTATAGCGGTGGCCAGTGAAAAAACAGGCGCCGTAGTAAATGATTATACAGCTGCGCCGGTATACTTTAGCGATAGCGGCAACGGCGGTCATGAATGGCTGATAGAATTTGAAAAAGAACCCACCGATATAAACCATTTTGCTGTTGAGTTGGATAGCGCCCTGAAAAGCGTGAACAGCGATTACGAAGCAAAACGGTATAAAGATATTGCCCTGCGCAAACCTGTGGTAAGGTCCCTATCGAAAGGTGTATTTACTACCTGGTTAAAAAGTAAGGGAAAACTGGGCGGCCAGCACAAGGTGCCCCGGTTAAGCAATGACAGAAAATATATTGAAGAAATACTTGCGCTGTAAAGGCCTCTTCGAAATCCTCATTTTTTCAATTGTCTCATTGGCATTTCCTGTACTTTTGCTCACCCAAATACAATACTATGAAATTATTAGAAGGAAAAATTGCTATTGTAACCGGTGCAGCTCGTGGCATTGGTGAAGCTATCGCTTATAAACTGGCTGAACATGGTGCGCACGTAGCATTTACCTATGTTAGTGACAGCAGTGCTGAAAAGGCCGCTCAATTGGAACAAAAAATAAAAGCACTGGGCGTTAAATCCAAAGCCTATAAAAGCAATGCCGGTAATTTTGCTGAATGTGAAGCGTTTGTAAATGATGTGGTAAAAGAATTTGGTACGGTAGATGTTTGTGTAAACAATGCAGGTATTTCAAAAGATAATTTATTGCTGCGCCTTTCGCCCGAACAATGGGATGATGTAATGAATGTAAATCTGAAAAGTATTTACAACATGACCAAACAGATCATTCGCCCCATGATGAAAGCTAAAAAAGGCTCTATCATAAACATGAGTTCTATTGTAGGGGTACGTGGTAATGCCGGACAAAGCAGTTATGCAGCCAGTAAAGCCGGTATTATAGGGTTCACCAAATCGGTAGCGCTTGAATTGGGAAGCCGTAATATCCGTTGCAATGCTATTGCGCCCGGTTTTGTTGAAACCGATATGACGCACTACCTGAAAGATGGCGAAGGCGCCAAAGCATTCCTGGAGAAAATTCCTTTAGGCCGGTTTGGCAGCGCAGAAGAAATTGCCAACACTACCTTGTTCCTGGCTTCAGATATGAGCTCATACATAACCGGCCAGGTAATAAGCACCTGCGGCGGATTAAATATTTAATGCTGTTTTCATTTTTTGAATGTAAAAACAGCGTTTTAAAATAGTATCTTTAAATTCAGTGCCTTCTGTAAAGAAGGCATTTTTTATTACCAATAAATCTCGTAATGGTCGCAGTTATACTTATTGTTTTTGTGCTCGGGTATACAGCTATTGCCATGGAGCATGTTATCAGGCTGAATAAAGCAGCTACAGCCCTTATCACGGGTGTATTGTGCTGGACGGTATATATTCTGTATACTTCAGATAAACATATGGTAAATGACCAACTTACCGAACACCTGGGTGAAATTGCCGGCATTCTTTTTTTTCTGCTCGGGGCTATGACCATTGTGGAGTTGATTGATTCGCACGACGGATTTGAA
>DASUVL010000351.1:0-5051 GCA_036379015.1 Niastella sp. | reverse complement strand
TTAATGGATAGCAGTGTACAACTTCATTTCATCACTGAAAACGAACTTGATCATACGGCCGGGGTAAGCGCCTACCGGCAGGCCATTCGCGCCATCGTTGATACGCATGGCGCTATAGACGCTTTCCTTTACTTGTGGTGTCTGGAAAACGAAGCCATTGTCAGCAACTATCAACCAATAGTGTATCTGCTGCAGGCCATTGGTGCGGAGAAGCTGCGGAATAACCAGGTGTTGCTGGCAGGTCAATGGAATACGACAGTCGATAACCTCAATAAATGTTACCTGGAATCGTGGCTCGGTTTTGCCCGGTCAGCCCGGTTATCGTTACCAGCTACGCAGGTGTCAGCCATCTATTATGAAGGGATCAATAATGAGGCGGCCTGGAGCTACTATGCTACATGGTGGTGGAATGAATTACAATTGAATCAGTCACACGAAGCGTTATATAAGAATGGCAAAAGATGTATCACGGGAACACGCGTTACGCAAATAGAAAAACTTCCCGGTTTATTACAACAAGGGGGTACCTATTTGATCACCGGTGGCGCGGGTGGATTGGGCCTGGTGTTTGCCGAATACCTCTCCACACAATATAAAGCAAACCTGATCCTCACCGGACGATCAGCCCTTACCACGCAAAAACAATTGCAGATTGATAAATTACGAAGCAACGGCAGCCAGGTGATCTATTTGCAGGCCGATATATGTGATAGAGAAAAAATGACGGCAGGGTTGGCGCTGGTGCGTCAGGAAATGGGGATCATCAATGGCGTGCTGCATGCCGCAGGGATAGAGGAGGAGGGAAGCATTGTGGATAGAAGCATACAGCAATTTGAGAAAGTGTTAGGGCCCAAGGTTGCCGGCACGCTGTTGCTGGATGAATGGTTGCAGGCAGAGCCGCTCGATTTCGTTTGTTACTTTTCTTCCCTGTCTGCCATGCTGGGTGATTTGGGTACCTGCGATTATGCAGTGGGTAACCGGTTCCAAATGGCATTTGCTGCCTATCGTTCTCAACTGCAGCAGGCGGGTTTGCGCCATGGAAAAACGATCGCTATTAACTGGCCGCTCTGGAAAGAAGGCGGTATGAGCTTTACACAGGAAGAAGGCGCTGGTATGTATCTCAGTTCAAGCGGACAGCGTTATCTGGAATCGGCGGAAGGTACGGATGTGTTCAACCGGCTATTGACGACAGGAGCGCCGGTGCATCAATTGGTGATCCCCGGAAAAGCCAGTAAGGTAAATCCCTACCTGAAAGTAGTGTCAACGCCTTCCATGGAACGCACTGGTGTAAATGGCCGAATGCTGGAAGATCAAATGCATGCAGAGATCATACAACTGGTAAGCGAAGTATTGAAGATGTCGCCTGACCGTATCGATATTCAGGATATTCTCGCTGATCTGGGTTTTGACTCCGTGACGCTTACTTATTTTTCAAATGCGTTAGGGCAACGGTATACCATTGATGTGGTCCCTGCTTTATTCTACAGTTATCCCACCATCGAAAAACTGACCCGGTATTTTATTAAAGAATATGCAGCGAAAATAACAGCAGTATATAATATCCCGGAGCGAGCAGTGGCGCCGGCGTTACCACCTGTACAGGTGGTTACATATGATACGCCGGTCAGCGCAGAGGCGCCAGCGTTGCCGCCTGTTCAAATGGTTACTCAGGAACAAGTGGTTGCTCCGGAACAGAAGGTTACTCCGGAACAGAAGGTTACTCCGGAAAAAAAAGATACTCCATCGCCCATGATCCCTGCCTTTGAACCGGTGGCCATTATCGGAATGAGCGGCCGGTTCCCGCAAGCGCGTAACATAGAAGAAATGTGGAAGATCCTGGAAGAAGGGCGGCATGTGGTAACGGAGATAGCTGAGGATCGGTTTGACTGGCGCGCATTTTACGATAAAGAAAATATGGAAGAAGGAAAAACCAATTGTAAATGGACGGGGCATATTCCCGGTATAAAGGAATTCGATCCCCTGTTCTTTGAGCTATCGCCGGCGGAAGCGCGGGACATGGATCCCCGCCAGCGCCTGTTGTTACAGGAAGGCTGGAAAGCGCTGGAAGATGCCGGTTATGGAAAAGATCACATTGAGAAAAATAAGATCGCCTTATACGTAGGAGTGGAAGAAGGGTTCTATGCCACCTTAACAAAACAGGCGCCGGCGCTCACTTCCAATCACAATGGTATTCTGGCTGCCCGCTTATCTTACTTCCTGAACCTTGATGGCCCGAATATGGCGATCAATACCGCCTGTGCATCGGGACTGGTCGCTGCTCACCAGGCATTCATGAGTTTGCAGAACGGGGAGTGCGATACCGCTGTAGCCGCGGCTGTTAACCTGTTGTTTACACCGCAGCCATATGTGATGATGAGCCAGGCCGGTATATTATCTGATGACGGTACCTGCCATACATTTGACAAGAACGCCAACGGTATGGTGCCCGGCGAAGCGGTAACCGTGATCGTTATGAAGCGGCTGTCAAAAGCCATAGCCGATGGCGATCCTGTTTATGCCACTATTGCGGGCAGCGGCATCAACTACGATGGAAAAACAAATGGCATCACCGCACCGGGCGGATTGGCACAAACAGCCTTGTTACAATCCATCTACGATAAATACCGGTTAGATCCCGCACAGATCGAATACATCGTTACCCATGGTACAGGTACCAAACTGGGCGATCCGGTAGAGATCAATGCTTTGCGCGATGCCTTTAGAAAATATTCCGATAAAGAACAGTATTGCGCGCTAACGTCTACCAAAACCAATTTCGGCCATACATTCGCTGCATCGGGAATGTTAAGCCTGATGAGCCTGGTACAGTCGCTGCGCCATGAAAAGATCCCGGCGAGTTTGCATTGCGTGCACGAGAATGAATACATAACACGCGACAGGAGTCCATTCTACATCAATAAAGTGTTGCGAGCCTGGCCGGCAGTGCCCGGAAAGATCAGAACAGGCGGAGTAAGCGCTTTTGGCATGAGCGGCACCAATGCGCACATGGTAGTACAAAGCTATGAGCCTGTTACCCGTGGTAATAGAACATACAGTCAACCTTTTTACCTGTTGCCTTTTTCTGCCAAAACAAAAGAGGCCTTGCAGCAGAAATTACAGGATATGCTGCCGGTACTGGCGCAAAGCGGCGAGGCTGCTATGGCAGAGATCAGTTATACGTTGATGGCCGGTCGTCATCACTTCAAACATCGCTGTGCCATCGTGGCAGCGGATCAGCAGGAGGCGTTACAAATACTGAAACATGTTATTGCCGGAACACCGGACGAAAATAAATACGCAGCAGGTGTGGGGGCGAAATTGAACAGGGAAGGCGAAGGGGCTATACAGGAGTTGGGTACCATGTATCAGTATAGTACAGGGGATGCGGAAAGGCAACGTTCCCTCTTACTGAGCATAGCCCAATGGTATTGTCAGGGATATGTATTGGAATGGGATACATTATTTCCCGCAGGCATACCGTCACGCGTTCATTTGCCAACGTATCCGTTTGAACGAAAAGAATATTGGGTACAGCCGGCCATACACGCAACACCGGTTGAACCTGCTGTAGCGGTTAAACCTGCTGTTGAGGTTAAACCTGCTACAGAACCTGATCTTGAAAAACTGATCGGGCAATGGGAACAGCGGCAACAACAGGGCAGGGGACCAGGCTTCGATGAGATCAGGAAGACGATCTCTATAGATGAGATGCACTATATGGACGCAGCGCTGGTAGAAAGGATCTATAACCTGTGCGTTGAACCCGAAGCGCCGAAGATTAAGGAGCCACAGCTGCCAACCATAACACCGGAAGCGCTGATGACCATTCAAGCGATAAAGACCGCCATTATGGAAGTGCTGGCAATAGACCAGCTCGATGAGGGGATCCCTTTTACGCAATATGGAATGGATTCTATAAAAACCATGAAACTCTGCGCACGGTTGCGTAAGACACTGTCGGCAGATATACAGCCGCAGTTGTTCATCGGCTTCCCAACCCTTCAAAGTTTATCAGCTCATATAATTACTACACCAACCTTATCTCTTTAAGCATGCATGTGCAAAAAAAACGGGCAGACCTTATCATCCGGATGCTCAAACAACCCGCTTCGGCGCCGGTACCGGCACCGGTAACGGAAAAACATCAACTTCCCGAGCCGGTGGCCATCATCGGTTTGTCGGGTTATTTTCCGCAATGCAATAACGTGGAGGAATTCTGGAATGCGCTGGATGAGAACCGGTCGTTGATATCAGCAATACCGAACAGTCGCATCAATTGGGAAACGGCGTATGATCCGCAGGGAAAGGATATGAGTAAGAGCCGTACCAAATGGGGCGGCGTGATCCCCGATATAAAGCAGTTCGATCCGCATTTCTTTGGTATCCTGGGTGGCGAGGCCAATCTCATGGATCCCCGGAAAAGATTGCTGCTGATGTCGGTATACCACGCTATGGAAAATGCCGGTTATGCACCTGCTTCTTTCAGGAACACCATGACCGGCGTATTTGTGGCCGTTGAAGAGGATGAGTATACCCAGTGTATGCGCGAAGCCGGTATAGATGTGAAAACAGGGAATGGGTATTCTGCGTCGCTGATCGCTAATGAACTGTCTTACTTTTTTGACCTTCGTGGCTCCAGTGAAGTGATCAATACCATGTGCTCCGGTGCGGCCGTGGCCATTCACCGGGCGGTAAAGGCATTACGGTCAGGAGAAATAACTTGCGCGTTGGTAAGTGCCGCTAATATCATGCTGACACCCGATCCATTTGTGTTCCTTTCCCAAACGGCACAAATGAGCGATACCGATACGGTGCATTCTTTTGGTAAGGGCGCCAACGGATTTCTACGAAGTGATGGCGTGGCAAGTATCGTATTGAAACCTTTGTCACAAGCGATCCGCGATAACGATGCCATCTATGCCGTGATCCGGAATACGGCAGTGAATTATAATGGAAAGAGCGGTGCTTCTATGGCAACGCCGAATATCAGCGCGCATGAAGCCGTGATAAAAGCCTGCTATGAAGAGGTAGCATTGGATCCCTCAAAGCTT
>DASUVL010000350.1:0-15085 GCA_036379015.1 Niastella sp. | reverse complement strand
CCCCAACTTATTTCTTTGAAGTTGATAATGGTTTTATCTTATTCCAACAACTAATTTGCAAAATCACTTGCACTAAACTGAATCCGTGAGTAGTTTTACTATATAAATCCTGCAGAAAACCTCATCTTATTATTATTCTATCCAATCCTGCGAATTACTAGTTTATCCAGTATTTCTATGGGCCTTATCCTATAAATTCCCCTATTAATTCAAACCCTTAGAAAATGAACCAGATCTTTACCCTGTTGACAGCGGGAGCATTATGTCTGCCCACCAAAAGTTCTTTAGCTCAGTATAATGAAAACTTTGAAAGTACTATGAGCAGCCTTTCCGGCAATTGCTGGCAGTTTGTTCAAATGGACCATAGCAGCGATGGTGGCGTTACACCCATCACCGGCACAGGAAGTTTGTATAGCCAGCCCCCGACAAGCGGTTCAAGTACACGCGATATTTTTACCCCGTATCTGAATATTTCCACTTCTCTGCAGGTATCGTTTAACCACAAGCTATCCAGTACGCTGAATGGTAACGCTACAAGAACGATTGAAATTGGCCTGATGGACAGCAGCGGCAACTTTACTTCGTTACATACTGTCACGATGGACAGAAACAGTCCTGCTACCGTTCAGTCGTACAATAATAACTTTACGCTTGTTTCAGCAAGTGTACGGCGATTGGTTTTCCGTTTAGGTGGTAGCACAGGTGATGGCAACTCGCGTTTGCTTTTTGATGATCTAAACACAAATGCCAGTAGCTATTATGGGCCAGCCACCACCTGTAACAGCGCTCCTGTAGCTATAAATGATACTATTAATGGTCTTACCGGTACTCAGGTATCGGGCAATGTAATGACCAACGATAATGATCCGGATGGAGAATTTGTCAGAGCCTCAATTGTCGCTACTTCGGGTAACGGAACGGTAGTACTGAACCCGGATGGAACTTTTACGTTCACCCCCAATCCAGGTTTTAATGATTCAAGCGCAACATTTACCTATCAGCTTGAAGATGGAGGCTATCATCCCATGACTTCCAATACGGCAACCGTAATCATAAAATATACGGTGGGCATTGTTTTACCTGTTAAGCTGGTCAGTTTTCAGGGTAGCATGTATAACGATCGGGTATCCCTAAAATGGGATGTTACTGAAAATAAAAATGCCCGACGATTCGAGATTGAAAGAAGTATTAACGGCAGGGATTTTAGTGCAGCAGGTTCAGTTCCGTCAACCGGAAGGAGCGGTAGGGAAAGCTATAGTTTTGACAATGATATTAATAGTAATACCAAAGTGATGTACCGGCTGAAAATGATTGACAATAATAATAATGCTGATTATTCAAGAGTACTGATATTTCAACGCGAAAATATTGATAATATAAAGGTTGTGAACAATCCGGTAAATGACAAACTAACGTTTAGCTATATATCAGCATACAATCAGAGCGTATGCGTTAAGGTTTATGATATGACCAGTCGCCTCCATATGAATTTCAAGATCAATGTATATCCAGGGCTAAACGTTATTAATTTCCCTTTGGTGCCAACTATAAAGAACGGGATATACCTGGTAGACGTAAATGACGGTGTTCAGCGTCACATTTCTAAGAGCGCAAAATTTGTAAAAGAGTAATTGCAGACGAACAATAAAATCCTCATTACCCGGGCCATTAAACCTGGCTGCCCATTGTTGTACTCCTGCTGTATTATATTTAATGGTGGCATAATCAAAATTAACGCCGCTGCCTGAACTATTTCCCTTGACATACACATTGCCGGAGGGATCAACGACAGCCGCTCGTACCCCATCACGGCTATTTCCGGTGTCGTTAAACCTGGCTACCCATTTCTCATTGATCTGGGCAAAACCCAGGGCGGGAATAAAAATTAATGCTATAAGAAGCCAGGATTTTCTGAAAAGTAGCATGTTTTCTCATAACCAAAAATTTTTAAGAAAGTAAGGGAGGATATTATCATGGGGCGCTGACTAGAGGGAAGGACATTATTGAAACGCTGGACCGGTGTTTTTTGATTAGAAGGCTACAGATGATTTGCTTTGCAGATTAGTATAATAAAGTTATTTCAGGCAACAACAAAATACAATGATGTGGATCAGCATAGCAAAACTATAAAATAAGAAATGTGGCGAAGTCATATTTATTAGTAAAATAGTAGACGTCGTCTAGGATATATATGTTGTTCTAAAGAGAGAGCTAAAGCAAAAGCATTCCTTTAAAAGACAGTCTGGTAAAAGGTGAGCGAATGCCATAGATAAGCAGGCGCGATGGATGAGGGAAATTTTTGTGACCCTCTCATCCTGATCGTGGCGGGAAAACCTGAAACCTTTTGATCTGTAGTCAAAAGCTTAAAAAAAACAAACCCGCCTCGGCGGGGCCGAAAGGCGGGGCTCACTATTAAGATATGTCTTGATCGATTACTGTATCGATCTGGAAATAACCGGCGATAAGGCCTTCTGACCTTTGCGGCCGACAGCTACTACGCGGAACCAATACCGTTTATCGGAATACAATCCCGTAAACGTATAATTACCTGTAGTGCTTCCTTCACTATGCCATACAGTGTTCGGACCCGGCGGTTCGGTTGAATACTGGTGAACATAGGCAACGGCGCCTTTGGGGTTTTTAGTACAAGATGGCTTCGCCGGGGGCGCCCAGCTCAACCACCAATCTTTCGATCGAAGGTTTTATTGAACCGGTTAGTTCGTCTGTAACATCAAAGCCGCTGCTTAAGACCAAGGCGCGATCGTCCCGTTTAATTCAAAGCACTTCTGGTTAAACGAAATGTCAATTCTTTTTAATTCAATTGACACTTCGATTATGTATTAGCAGAAAACTTAATAAGCAAGAGTAGCAGCAATAAAAACACGGCTATGGCAATTGCCATAGTTTGGATGCCATTCCTTTTCATAATCGTATTTGAATGGTTACTACTGTTTCAAAACTTTTTGAGTATAGGTGATATTATCCTGGGTTATCAGGACTATATAACTGCCGGCAGCTATATAGTCCCAATTGTCAATTAAAAATTTGTTATTACCTTCCCGTACCTTGATCGTTTGTAATCTTGCAACTTTGCCCGAATAATCTACTAATCTTAATACGACAACGCCACTTTTTTCGGTTTTGAAATTAATATTGACAGTACTATTAAAAATGGATGGATATACTTTAAAGAATGGCTGGTTATTAACGTTGTTATTCCCTACTGGTGTTGTTTGAACAGATATCGCCAGTACGGAATTAGGATAAGTAAATTTTTGAAAATAGATGCTTCGTAGTCTTTGATGGGATTGGTTTGATACATTGTTTGCACCAACCCTGATCACCAGCGAGCTAATATTGGCATTTACCACGGAAAACATAACTTCTTTGGCGGTGGTGTCAACGCCGTCATAAGTGATGCCACCTGTATTGGTGCCAGTGACCAGGTTGGCAGTTGGGTAGGATACCTGTACTTCATTACCGGTTAAGTCGTAATTTACATAACTTCCGCTGTAGCGGAATATTTCATCAAACTCATAAACTTCTCCAGCTTCGCCGTCAACATCGATCGGGGTAATGGGTATTTCAGTTTGTATTATTGGCGTGGTTGTGCCGGATGTTACAAACGTGATATTGAACTCTGCGTAACCGCTTGAATGTGCCGGAATCGTTATTATTGGTTGAAATGCTTCGTCAAAGCCTGATGAAGTACCATCAAAGGTGTTTATGGTCAGTCCCCCTGTAATGGCTGTAATACTAACCAGGGCATCTACACCGCTTCGAACATTTGGAAAACGGTACAGGGCACCTACCTGCCTGCTGGTCCCGGAAATCTTTGACGAATTGCGAAAATCGTATCGTGGTTGTGCGTTGGCAGAGAAATGAACAATGAAGAATAATAGTTGTATAAGCGCAGCAAGGGAAATATTCGGGGTATTGCACGTTTTCATAAACTACATTTCAAAGGGTTCCATAATCATGTTACGAATGGTTCTAAAGGTTGGTATGGTATAAGCTGGTATTTTGCAACTTTGAAATTAATGTGGGTACTACAGACTTAATAATGTTACTGGTGAAAAGAACGTAGTTTATTGGAAAGTACTTACTATACCAGGTTATTCTCTTTATCGCTATTTACAACTTCTCTCCCCACTCCCCAATACGCCGGGATCGCATGTTAGGAGCATCCTGATATGATCGGTTTGATCAAAATGGGTGTTTTTCACGGTTTTACCTGTTCGTTTTTTTAATACTTTAACTATTTAGAATAAACTTTAATTCCAGTGAAATATTTTGTTGATCAACTTGTAGTCCTATCAGTGCTGGTTGTGTGCTTATCAGGCTGCACCTTTTTTAAAAGCGAATGTGATGCCTGCATGGGTACCGGAAAAGCAAACTGTGATTTTTGTACGGGCTCAGGGAAAAAGGATTGCTATAATTGTTCCGGCCAGGGAAAAGTGAAATGTATCACATGCGTTGGTGAAGGAAAAACGAGATGTATCACCTGTACGGGTACCGGATCCTCTTTAAGATATGACTATGATTATTTAAATGGCAATTATCAATATTTCTTTGGCAAACATAGCTGTCAGAATTGTTCCGGTTCTGGTAAAATAGATTGTAGTTATTGTTATACAACGGGAAAGAAGAATTGCTCCTATTGTTCAGGGAACGGCGAAGGCCGCTGCAGTTATTGCCAGGGCTCAGGCAAGGAAAAATGTACGTTATGTAATGGCACGGGAAAGGATTAATTTGCGATTTTAACTTGCTTCAATAAGCTATACAATACCCTCAATAAAGTCCCACCATTTTCTTCAGCCATTCTTTACATGCATTAATTAATTTCGCCGCATATAAACCAGGTGGTTACAAACACCCTTTTTTCAACACTGTTTTCAGCGAAACATATAAACATATGCGGATGAATTGTAAGAGAGCTATTTCCCGGTTAACCTTAACGGGTGTTATCGTGTTATTGGTATCAACCGGGTGGGCGCAAAAGAACACAAGCTATCCCCTGATCCCGTACCCCGCTTCACTACTACCCGGGAAAGGTGAATTTATTATCACTCCCGGTACACCTGTCATTTCAGACGCCAATGCCGGGTTTGAACAGGCGTCGGCAGAATTAGTACGCCTTATTCATGCTGGTAAACCTGGTATATCTGGTAAGCCATTACCGCCATCAACTAAACTGATCGCGCTGCAGAAAGATGATGCCATTACATCGCCCGAAGGATATCGCATTGCTATCACGGAAAAGCAGGTAATCCTATCGGCCAGCGCACCAGCCGGTATGTTCCGTGCCGTGCAAACCATACGGCAGCTGTTGCCACCAGCCATTGAAAAGAAATCATCGGGTTTGCAAAGTTTGCGACTGCCCGCGCTTTCCATAACCGATGAACCTGCCTACGCCTGGCGGGGCATTCACCTGGATGTTGCCCGTCACTTTTTCAGCATTTCCTACCTCAAAAAGCTCATCGATGGTATGGCGCTGTACAAACTCAATAAACTACACCTGCATCTCACCGATGACCAGGGCTGGCGGATCGAGATCAAAAAATACCCGGCATTGACTGAACAGGGCGCCTGGCGAACTTTTGATAAAAATGATTCTGCCTGTATGCGTCAGGCAAAAGATAATCCGGATATGGCCATAGAGCCAAAACATATTGTGCAACGTAATGGTAAGACCTTGTATGGCGGCTTTTATACCCAGCAGCAAATGAAAGACCTGGTACAGTATGCTGCTGCCCGCTATATCGACATTATTCCTGAGGTAGATATGCCTGGTCATATGATGACCGCTATTCATGCCTATCCCGATCTGTCGTGCGAAGGCGGCAGTCATTGGGGCGAATTGTTTTCTACCCCGGTTTGTCCCTGTAAGGAAAGCACCTTTGAATTTGCGCAAAATGTGTTTACCGAGATCATGGATATTTTTCCTTCCGAATTCATTCACCTGGGCGCTGATGAGGTGGATCGCAAAAGCTGGGCGCAAAGTGCCCTTTGTAAGGCACTGATGGAAAAAGAAGGGTTGAAGAACACTGCAGAACTGCAAAGCTATTTTGTTAAAAGAATGGAGCGTTTCTTTCAATCCAAAGGCAGAAAACTGATCGGTTGGGATGAGATCCTGGAAGGTGGTATTAGCCCTACGGCTAATGTGATGTACTGGCGTGCCTGGGTACCTGAAGCGCCGGTTTCGGCTGCCCGTAATGGAAACCGGGTCATTATGAGCCCGGGTAATCCATTGTATTTCGATAACCTGCCCGATGCCCATTCGCTTTCCAACATCTACCATTTTAAGGTGGTGCCCGAAAAACTAACGCCTGATGAAGCGAAATTTATCATAGGTGCGCAAGCCAATTTATGGACGGAACACGTACCTTCTGAGAACCGCGCCGATTATCTGTACTTTCCACGCCTGCTCGCTTTAGCGGAAAGAGTATGGAGCAAACCGCTTGATTTTTCTTCTTTTCAGCAACGACTGCCAGCTCATTATAACAGGTTGGAGGTGTTACGGGTTCATTACCGGCTGCCCGATCTGGCCGGTTTTGCTGAACACAATGTATTTACCGACCAGGCCATCCTGGATATCACAAAGCCATTGCCCAACCTTATCCTCCGTTATACAACAAATGGAAGTATTCCGGTGTCAACCTCCCCGGTATTGAGTAAACCGCTGATCATTAAACAACCGGTTACTATTAAACTGGCTGCGTTTACGGGCAGTGGTTTGCGTGGTGAGATCTATACATTGAATTATAAGAAAGAAACTTTCCGCGAACCGGTAACGGTTTCCGGTACGGCAGCCGGTTTACAATGCAAATACTATAAAAAATATTTCCTGAATACCGGTGGTATGAAAACCGTCTCCCCCGATAGTCAGTTTATTGCTGCCGGTGTAGTAGTACCGCCGGCTGTTTCGGCGCCTTCTTTCGGGTTGCAATACAGCGGTTATATTGATATTCCCGAAACCGGTATATACAGTTTTTACCTGTTGTGTGATGATGGGGGTACGGTGACTATTGGCAATAAAGTAGTGGTTGATAACGACGGCCAACATGCGCCTTTGGAGAGATCAGGACAAATAGCTTTGAAAAAAGGGTTACATCCTTTTGCCCTGAACTTTATTGAAGGTGGCGGAGGTTTTACATTACAATTGAAGTACAGTAAAGGCAGCAGCCCGGCCGTGACCATCCCCGATAGTTTTTTCAAACACTGACCTGCTGAATGCGCATAAATAAAAAAGTGGGTCGTCCATTTGGGGCGACCCACCTTTTTAATTCCTAATATCTACAACTAAGTTGCGGAGCGCTCTATTGCTCCAGTTTAATTTCACCGATATCAGTTGCCTGACCATCTGTTACAGTAACACCGTCTTTGGCAGCGTTCTTATAAGGTGGCTTGGCTTCAATAATTACGCGATAAGTACCTGGTTTGGCATCGGTAATTTCAAATGTTCCTTTATTGATTTCGGCTTTTAAGGTGTCAGTAGACGATAAGGCCCACGCTCTAACTGCAGCATCAGCCGGATTCACTGTTCCTTTAACGGAACCCGTTCTAACAGCATTAAAAGCAAATAATCCGGCGGCAGCAAATGCGATTGCTGCCATGCTCATCTTGGCATTTTTCATACTTCAACAAATTATAGGTTAAACAAAAAATGATTTCTAAACTTCAAAAACTACAAGATCTTTCTCAGGCCTATAATAAGGGATAGCGATGAAAATTTTATCACATAATCGTGATAGGGAAAGACAAGTACTATGCCAGAACAGACCTATAGGTATAAGAAATTATTTTAACATTTTAGTTGCTGGCGGTGGCATAAAAATTTTTCAAAACCCTGTAGAAATTATTCAACAGACAGCTTACAAACGATAATCTTTTGGCCGGGGCGGCGTTTACATTCAATAGTAGAAGCTATTTAGCCTTTTACCGATAAAACCCGGCTGTATGTCTATTTTTAAGCATGAAAACCAACATTTTTTAAGGATATTACGTAGGTATTCTGTACGAACTAACAATATGATGAGAAAACATTTACAATTCCTGGTAACCTGTTTTGTGTGTATGTTATGTGGTATAGCGGCCAGCAAGGCGCAGGAAAGATGCGGATCAATGAAGGTGCTTGAAAATACCCTTAAAAGAAATCCAGCCCTGCAAGTCCGTTTTGAAACACAAACGCAAAACATGCGGAAGTTGATCATGGAAAGGAAAGCCCGGTTACAGATGCTTCGTACCGAGGGTACTCCAGTATATATTCCGATCGTATTTCATATCGTGCTCCCCAATCCATCATTGGTAACCGATGCACAGATCCAGAACCAGGTTGATCAGTTGAACAGGGACTTTGGTGGTTTGAACGAGGATTCTACCCGCATTCCGGCATCATTTAAGCCATTATTTGCCAAAACAGGCATCCAGTTTAGACTGGCGCAACGAACCCCCGGCAACGAGCCGTCAACCGGTATTGAACGTATTACTACTTCCACAGCTCAATTTGATATCACTGATCCCAGCGTAAAATATACTGCTTCAGGTGGCGCCGACGCCTGGGATCAGAACCGTTTTTTTAATGTATGGATCACCGAATTGTCGCAGCAGTACCTGGGCTATGCCACTATGCCTGGCAGCCTTCCCGTAGTTGAAGAGGGTGTTGTAATTAAACATACCAGTTTGCCGGGTGGTAGCGGGCCTTATAGTAAAGGCCGCACCCTGGTGCATGAAACCGGCCATTTCTTTTACCTGTTTCACATTTGGGGCGATGACAATGGTTGTTCCGGAACTGACCATATTGATGATACCCCTAACCAGGGTACGTTTACCTCCGGTTGCCCCAACGATGTGGTAAGAATCGATAATTGTACGCTTACTGCCCCCGGCATTATGTACGAAAATTTCATGGATTATACCGATGATGCCTGTATGGTAATGTATACCCTTGATCAGAAGGACCGCATGGAAACTTCTTTAAACCTGTACCGGGCGGGGTTGCTTACGTCAAATGGCGCTGATCCTGTTATTGCGTTTGACCTGGATGCGGCGGCCAAAAGCATCAATACCCCATTGCAGCGTATTTGCAGCCCTACTATTTCGCCGGTAATTACGTTGCGGAACAAGGGCAAAGAAACATTGCGGGCTGTTACTATTTATGCAAGCATCAATAATGGGGCTATTTCATCTACTACCAACTGGGCTGGATCATTGGCTTCTTTGTCGGAAACAGCAGTTGCATTGAATGCCCTTACTGTTCCTGCCGAGGGTACCTATGTTTTAACTGTCGTGATAGCTGAACCGAACGGCGGTACGGATGAGAATACAACGAATGATACCATTACCTTAACCTTCCAGTATTACCTGCCGCTTTCACCACCATTAACGCAAAGTTTTGAAAATGCCACATTCCCGCCGGTTGGCTGGGATGTTATAAACAACGATCAGAGTTTTACCTGGGAAAGAACGGTTGCTAACGCCAAAACAGGTAGTGCATCTGTTGTAGCCCGTAATTTCGATTACACGGTCAAAGGTCAGAAAGACTACATACGCCTGCCCGTGATGAATATTGCCAGTGCTGATTCGGCATTCATGACCTTTCAGGTAGCCGCGGCAGTAAGGGATACCAGCAGTAGCAATAATGCTTTTGATACCCTGCAGGTATTAGTAAGCCAGGATTGTGGGGCTACATATACCAGTATATATAAGAAATGGGGTAATGCACTGATAACGCGCAGTACACCCACCACGGAATCATTTAAACCTGCATCTGGCGAGTGGCGCAAAGATTCGGTAAATCTTTCGCAGTTCATTAATAACGGGCCCATCTTGCTGGCGTTTGTAAACACCAACGAAAACGAAAACAATATTTATCTCGACGATATCAACGTATACAGCCTGACGGTAAATCCCAATCTTAAAACAAAGGAATTTATGGTCACGCCCAATCCAACAACCGGCAGGGTAGCTGTTCAATTCTTTCCTAACCCGGTATTTGTAAAGGGAATAAATATCTTCAACAGCACCGGCCGACTGGTAATTTCAAAACAGGTGAATGGGGCGGGTAGTAGTGGCTATTATTTTGACCTTGGCAAGTTTGACAGCGGCGTGTATTATATACAGGTGGTGTTGGGCGATAAGGTGGTAACGCAAAAGGTGATAAAACTATAGGCAGTTAGTAATTAAAATAAAGAGTGCCACAGTCCTTAGGGACGCTGTGGCACTTTTGCATTTGCGGGCAGCTGTATTCGCATTCCGCTATATACGCTTCTGCTCCTATTTAACAATCATTTTCCCGTTTTCCAGATAAGCCGCATGCGTAATACAACCCGGCAGATCTTTACTATAATGGCTTACGTACAGCAGGGTGGTATTGAAGGTTTCGCAAAGTTGGTTGATGATCATTTTAAAATAGCTGATCTGTTCATCATCCAGACCCTGGGTAGGTTCATCAAGTATTAGCAATGGTGGGTTTTTTACCAGCGCCCGGGCCAGTAATACCATGCGCTGCTGGCCCAGCGACAATTGAAAAAGCGGCCGGTGTTGTACCGGCTGTAACTGCAATAATTGTATCCAGGCCTGTACCTGCGCTTGCTGTTCGGTGGTTATACGTTTGAACAACCCGATGGTATCGAACAGCCCCGAGGCAATAACCTCAAAACAGGAAGTGCCCCGGTCGAAATACAGGTGCAGTTCGGGGGAAACAAAACCAATACGCCGTTTAATATCCCAGATGCTTTCGCCGCTGCCGCGTCGCTGGTCGAATAAATATAATTCGTTAGCATAGGCTTGCGGATTGTCGGCGGTTACAAGGCTCAGCAAAGTACTTTTGCCCGCCCCATTGGGCCCGGATACGCTCCAGCATTCTCCTTTTTTTACTTCCCAGTTTATGTGTTGCAGGATTATTTTTTCACCGTATTGAATGGTCACGTTCACCATTTTAACAGCGGTGGTAAAATGATTATTGTCTCCCGATGCTTTCAGTTTTTTGATGGTTTCAGCGGGCAGGGTAGTGGTCACAAGCGGCGCCGGTAGTTGTGCCGTTTCTTTTTTTCCGGCTTTAACCAAACGCCCGTTCTCCAACACCGCCACATGGGTAATGCAGGCGGGTAATTCCTGCGGCGGTGTAATCAGTATGATGGATATACCACTGGCAGCAATGGAATCAATGATGCGGTGTAAGGTTTGCCGGCCTTCAGCATCCAAACCTACAAACGGGTTATCCATGATTAACACAGCCGGGTCAAGGAACAGGGCCCTGGCCAGTTGCAGTCTTTTGTTTTCGCCGTTCGATAGTTGTATCAGCGGCTCCTGCAGTACGTGGGTGAGTTGTAATTGTTCTATCCAGTTATTAGCGGGCGATGCGGTAATAAATGGCTGCAACACCTCCTGCACCGTAACCGTATCCTCAGCATCTGCCGAATTATAGCGTTGCTGGTAATAAAAATCGCTGGTATTGGAACGGTTCTTAAAATGATGTTGTTGATCTATAAGCAGAATGCGGTTGGCATGTATATGATTGGGCAGGTGGAATGATATGGTGCCGCTATGAAAAACTTTCCCGGTAAGGGCATGGGCGAGGGTGGTTTTTCCGCTGCCCGATTTGCCAATGATAGCCCATTGCTCGCCGGGTTGAATGGAGATATTTAGGTTTTTTAATATGTCTACGCCATTAAAAGTCACCGAAACATCGGTTAGTTGGGCCAGTGCTGCGCTCATATAAAAATGAATATATACGGGTGAATCGGACTGCAACTTACTTATTTAAATCGTTGAAAATGATGGCTTGGCGCCAGATAAAAAGAGTTTGTCGGAGATTGATAATGCCCAGGCTTCTAATAAATATTAGGGTGGCGCTGTATCAATTTGCGAATCATTTTCTCGAGAAATCGCTATAAAAGTTCGAGAAAGCCTGCCTTTTTCTCGAGAAAATCCTATGAAAGTTCGAGAAAGCGTGCCATTTTCTCGAGAAATACTATGAAAGTTCGAGAAAGCGTGCCATTTTCTCGAGAATTCCGGGGTTAATGGCGCCGCCAGCTGCGCCAAAACCACAGCGTGGGTCGGCTTTTAGCTTTCAGCCTTCAGCCTCCCCAACGTTCCAAATTTCAACTTTTCCACATTAGTTAATAACTCTGTAAAATAACGGTTGCCGTCATTTGGCTATATTTGCCCGTTCAGGCGTTTTTGGTGTACGTTTTGCTCAAAGGGTGCAAATGTACATTTTAGCGATCCTGTAACCGGCTAATAATATGTAAATGAATTATATATAAATAGCTGGCCGTTTGGTAACCGGGGGTAAATTTGCCGAATAGCGTACAAGGTGTATAAGTGAGTGACCTTGCTTCGCCGAAGCTTCGCGAAGGCGCAGCACAACAGAAGGGGATTGTAGAGCTATAGCCGGCGACATAATTAATAAAATAATATTTGAGTTGAAAAACTCAACGATACTCAAAACCTGCCCCGACGAGTAGGGGCTCAGAAGTTAGAAAAGATATATCCGTATAAACATGGCAAAGACAGAAAAAAACGACTTGTTTGATTATACCGAAGACTCGATTAAATCGCTCGATTGGCGGGAGCACATTCGCCTGCG
The DNA here is from genome assembly GCA_036379015.1 of Niastella sp. Lineage (GTDB taxonomy): Bacteria > Bacteroidota > Bacteroidia > Chitinophagales > Chitinophagaceae > Niastella. The sequence goes on along the minus strand of DASUVL010000350.1, from coordinate 2,493 downwards.
TCCGGGTATGTATATCGGTAAGCTCGGTGATGGTTCCAGCCCCGATGACGGTATTTACGTTTTGATCAAGGAAGTGATCGACAACTGTATCGACGAGTATACCATGGGTTATGGAAAGCAGGTAGATATAGAGATCAATGAAAAATCGGTTACCATCCGCGATTACGGTCGTGGTATTCCGTTGGGTAAAGTGGTTGAAGTGGTAAGCAAAATAAATACCGGCGCCAAATACGACAGCAAGGTGTTTCAGAAAAGTGTGGGTTTGAACGGGGTGGGTACCAAGGCGGTGAATGCCCTGAGTACCTATTTTAAAGTGACTGCTTTTCGCGAAGGCAAAGAAAAAACGGCCGAGTTTGAACGCGGTGTGCTTACAAAAGAACATAAGGAGAATAAAACCTCCGAAAGTAACGGTACCCTGGTTACTTTTATTCCCGATGAAACGGTATTCAAAAACTTCCATTATATTCATGAATACCTCGACAGCCAGTTATGGAATTATTGTTTCCTCAATGCCGGCCTGGTATTGAATTTTAACGGCAAGAAGTACGTTAGTAAGAACGGATTGCTCGATCTGTTGCAACGTAAAACAAATGAAGACGAACTGCGCTACCCGATCATTCACCTCAAAGGCGAAGACATTGAAGTAGCCCTCACCCACGAGAACCAGTACGGTGAAGAATATTACTCATTCGTAAACGGTCAGTACACCACACAAGGTGGTACCCACCTGGCGGCTTTTCGCGAGGCAGTGGTAAAGACCATACGTGATTTTTATAAAAAGGATTATGATGCGTCCGACATTCGGGCAAGTATTTGCGCGGCCGTATCGGTACGTGTTCAGGAACCGGTGTTCGAATCGCAAACAAAAACAAAGCTGGGTTCACAGATTGTGTATGAGAACGGCCCTTCCATGCGCAACTTCGTGAGCGATTTCATGTCGAAGGAGCTGGATAATTACCTGCACAGGAACCCAACGGTAGCAGATTCATTAAAAAAGCGGATTGAACAAAGCGAACGCGAACGGAAGGAGCTGGCGGGTATTAAAAAACTGGCCAACGAACGCGCCAAAAAAGCCAACCTGCACAACCGCAAATTGCGCGATTGCCGTTTCCACCTGAACGATGAGCCTACAGGCCGTGATAAAGAATCGATAATAGAGAAAGCAAAAGAAAGCACCGTTTTTATTACAGAAGGTGATTCGGCCAGTGGTTCTATTACCAAATCGCGCAACGTAGAAACGCAGGCTGTATTCAGTTTGCGGGGTAAACCGTTGAACTGTTTTTCGCTTACCAAGAAGGTGGTGTATGAAAATGAAGAGTTCAACCTGCTGCAACACGCATTGAATATTGAAGAAGGATACGAAGGATTGCGCTATAACAACATTGTGATTGCAACCGATGCCGATGTGGATGGTATGCACATTCGCCTGTTGATGATGACCTTCTTCTTACAGTTTTTCCCCGACCTGGTAAAAAATGGTCACGTATATATTCTGGAAACACCATTGTTCCGCGTACGGGATAAAAAGCAAACGTTCTATTGCTACGACGAAATGGAAAAACAGAAGGCCATTAAGAAACTGGGCGGCAAACCAGAGATCACCCGCTTTAAAGGGTTGGGTGAAATTTCTCCGGAAGAGTTTGCCCGGTTTATCGGTCCTGAAATGCGCAAGCAACCGGTAATTATTGAACAGGGCGAACATGTTCAGCAATTGCTGGAATACTATATGGGTAAGAACACCCAGGAGCGGCAGGAATTTATCATTGAAAACCTGCGGGTAGAAATGGATCTGGTGGATGAACCGGAAACGACGGAGAAGGCGGCTTCGTAAAAAGCATTATCAAATTATCGTATTATCAAATTATCGAATTAAATGATCCATATTGTTTTTAATGCGCCTGATGTGGATGTTTTGAAAAAGGCTATTGAGCTGGATGAAACATTACAGGGCGAAGTGATCCAGATAAAAGACGATTATGCGGTTGGCCCAATAAAAGATATTTATACCGACGAAGGCTTAGAGGCTCGCAAACAATGGTGGCGCGATGTGCTGGCCGGTGGCGATTATGAGGGAAAAGTGGATGCCGGAGAAGTGGACGATATGAAAACCGTCGTTGACTTAATAGTAAGTCTGGCACTTAACCCCGAGGAAATTGTATGGATATGGGCTGCACAGAACAAACACGATGTAAGCGGTTATTACTGGCTCATGAGCCAGTTGAAAGATTTCCAGGGAAGATTGTATATCCTCTATTTGAACAATCTGCCCTTCATAAATGAAAAGGGATTTATCTTTTATCCCGAATGGTTAAGCCATATACCACCCAAAGAATTTTTAAAGGCAAAGAAGCTGGCTCGCACCATCACCTTAAGTGAATTTGAGGTAGATCCTGATGAATGGACGCGCCTGCAAAACGAAGAAAAAGGTGTTCGCCTGTTGGAAGGTGGTAAAAAATTGGGGCAGCGTGATTATGATTTTTACGATGAGGACCT
>DASUVL010000349.1:0-6076 GCA_036379015.1 Niastella sp. | reverse complement strand
ATCAAATGCGGGCACCTCACCGAATACGGTTTGTGCTTCTTCGGTTATGCGTTTTACTTTGGCTGCAAAGGCGGTTATCATGCTATCGCTGGCCTCCGCTTCAGGCGCCAGCCGGAATGTATAATTGTTGCCATTCGCATTTTTGATGTTCCATTCTTTCCAGGTAAGATTGCCTATTTTGGTAGGGCAGTCCATGAAATATTGCAAACCCGGAGCGGTAAATTCCATAGGGTCGGCTGTAGGTTTTAACTGAGTGGCGATGGTCCATTTTTTATCGAATGGGGCAATGTTGAATCTAATGGTAATAGGTGCTTTGTCAAATCCTTTGATCCACATAAACGAAGAGGGCATATTCAGGTGAATGCTGCTTTGGTCAATGCCCGAATAAGTACCATCGGGATAGTCTGCGTACAACGTATAATTAACAAACACAGTACCATTTTGTTTTGGCACTTCGTATACATCCCCATCAATGCGGTTGATGATGGTGGAATTGCCGTCGCTGTCAAATGCTTCAACATTGTATACATTTTTCCCAAACTCGTGAGTGGCGTAGCGGCCCGGGGAGGAACGGCTCATGCGAAATACTGCTTTGCCAGGTGGAATGCCGGAAACCGTCATGAAGATCCTCGCTTCGTGATGTTCAATGTTTGGGAACGTTACAACATAACTGATCTTTTGAGCATAGGTATGCGAAATCCAGAGTACGGTTAGGAGCAGGGAAAATCTTTTTGTCATAATCATGTTTGTGTTACGAGGTTACAATATTAAGGATATTTACAAAAAGGGTGGGGGCACTTTACAGGAAAGGTGTGCCGCTCCTCCGGGGTGTGCCACATCTATTCGATTGCACGTCTTTTTCAGTAAATTTGGTAAAAAGGATATATATGACGGATCGCGAGCTTCAGTTTATGCAGGCGGCTATTGACCTGGCAAGACATGGGATGAACAATGGGGTAGGCGGGCCTTTTGGTTGTATTATTGTAAAAGATGATACGATCGTGGGGAAAGGATGTAACAGCGTGGCCAGCGAAAACGATCCTACAGCACATGCCGAAGTGGTGGCCATTCGTGATGCCTGCAAAAATTTGCAATCCTTTCAGTTGACAGATTGCGAAATATATACTTCTTGTGAGCCTTGCCCTATGTGCATGGGTGCTATTTACTGGGCACGCCCCAAGAAGGTGTATTTTGGCGCTACCCGGCACGATGCCGCTGCCGCCGGTTTTGACGATTCGCTTATTTATAAGGAATTAACGTCTCCATTGCATGAACGCATTATTGAAATGGTAAATCTGGGAAGGGAGAACGTAATAAAAGTTTTTGAGGAGTGGAATGAAAAGCCGGATAAGATCGCGTACTAATAGAAATTAAAAATGAGAAATGAAAAATTAGAAATGAAAAAGGAAAGTCCCCGCCAGCTGGCGGGGGTAACTAATGTTGTATTCTGCTAATGACCATATAAGCCAGAATAGCGATGAACAAGACCAAAACAATGGCCGCATACACCCAGAAAGAGGTATCTATCTTTCTTTTTTCGCGCCGGTCTTTTTTCTGTTTGATGTAATGATGTAATTCCTTATTCAGCTGATCAACATAGCCATCCAGCTTTTTATTGCCGGCCATCTGTTGCAGCCCTTCCACCGCTTCGTTTTCAAATTCATTGTCAACCATCCACATTTCCACTTCATGTTTTTCCTGTTCGGATAACTTGCCGCTCAGGTAATCCATCAACTTCTGGTTGTCAATGTCTTTATTGCTATTAGATAATATGTTCAGTAAATCGTTGTTCATTGTGCATGTCGTCAATGTACGATCATTAGACCCCGGTTTTTATGATTGGTTTAGTTTTCGTTCAAGTAAGATCTTCAAATTGCGTTTGCCGTTCTGTATATAACTTTTAACCTGCATGAGCGTAAAGCCTGTCTGGTCGGCAATTTCATTGTACGACCGTTTATCAAGATAAAACAAAGTTACGCACTGTTTTTGTTCTTTACTCAGTTCCTGCAGGCAATCATTCATCATTTCAAGCTGCCGGTCTTTTTCAAGGTGTAAAGCCAGACCGGGGTCTTCCTCAGGCGTTATGGCCATTTGCTCCTTGATCTCAGCCGGCGTACGGGCCTGCCGGTCGCGCAGCTTCATCAGGCAATGGTTCTTGGCCACCATATACAACCAGGATTTAAAATATTCCACCCGGTATTTATGCAGTTCGGTAATGGCTTTTAAAAATACCTGTTGCACACAATCCTTCGCCTCTTCCTCATTTTTCAGGTATTTCATGCATACACCCAGTAATAAAAGGGTATAACGTTGCAGTAATATCCCCAGCCAGTGGTTATCGCGACTGGTGTAAAAGGAGTTGAGTAATTGCGTATCGCTGATATGTGAATTAGGGTCTTGTTTCACTATGCGAAAATGCTGTTTTCTTATTACTAAGATGCATAACGTTCAAAATTTCACAAAAATTACTCCCTAAACGGTGGAAATGATTCTTTATTGGATCAAAGTGATAATGTTTCAGGCTAGATGTTTCAGGTTTAGATATTCCAACTGTGACACGGTTTCCCCTTTCCCGCAGAGGCGGGACTCAGGACCGTGACACGGTTACCCGGACCGTCTGCGGCTCTCCCATTTGCTGTTTGCCGTTTCAGGTCTTCCGTCTCACGTTTCACGTCTCCCGTTTCGCGCTATTGATTACTTTTGCTCCCAAAATAACCCAATCTATGGCATATGCTGTTTGCAGGGTGCCGGTTGCTCCCTTACGGGCCGAGCCGGCGCATAAAAGTGAAATGATCAGTCAATTGTTATTGGCTGAAGGCGCCCTGATACTGGAAGAAGCAAAAGATTTTATAAAACTGCAGGGAGTGTATGATGGGTATGAAGGCTGGTGCCAGCGTAGTCAGTTGGTAATAACCGATGCATGGACAAACAATTCCCTGTCGCAATTATATACTGCCGAATGGATCAATACGGTTACCATCAATCATGTGACAGCGCATGTGCCCATGGGTATTCCGGTTATTGATACCGAAAATGCCAAACGGTTATCTGGTGTTTTGCAGATCGATTACAGTAAATCGGAAACCTGGAAAGCTGTTGATGGTAAGCCGGAAGCGGCGGCCATTCAGAGCAGGGCTGAGTTGTTTTTAAATACGCCGTATCTGTGGGGCGGACGATCGGTTTTTGGTGTTGATTGCAGCGGTTTTTCCCAAATGGTCTTCCGCTTTTTTAATATCCCTTTGTTACGCGATGCCTATTTGCAGGCAACCCAGGGTGAGGTAGTTGGTTTTTTACAGGAAGCCCGTTGTGGCGATCTTGCTTTTTTTGATAATGCCGAAGGGCGGATCACACACGTAGGTATTTTGTTAAACGATCATGAAATTATTCATGCATCGGGTCATGTGCGTATTGACAAAATTGATAATGCCGGTATCCTAAATAAAGAAACCGGGTTGCGAACACATCAGTTGCGGATCATTAAACGATACTTTTAAGATCAATTTGATAGTTTGATGATTTGATAATGTGATAATTAATACAGACTATGTTGGATGCTTACGCGTGTACTTCTTATTTGTAGGGGCTGTTTTTCCATTATCACATTATCTAATTATCACATCATCACATTAGTTATTCCCCTTTTTTCATTTTATTAAGTACCGCTGTATGCGCATCTGTTGAGAATCCCTGTGTTTTTAAGAGTTCAATGGCTCGTTCTTCCAATGCTACAGCCTGGGCCACATTTTTGTCGACCTTATACACTAACCGGGCCCAGGTATCCAGGGCGTAAGCACTTTCATGAAATTCGTTGGCATAGGCAGCCCATTGCAATGCTTTTTTCAGATAGTAATTATCATTTGTCATCAGGTAAAAAGAACGTGCGCCATAATTCAATATCTGGCCATAATGCGGGGCCATTGGTGAGAACCTGATGGTGGTTCTGGAAGTCATTTGATCATCCGATCTATTAGTGGCGTTTTGGGCTTGATCCAGTACGGCTATTCTTTGTAGCGAATCCTTCTCTTTTATGGCTGCGGCATCAGTTGTCATTTTGTATTGCTCATAATAGTCTACAGCTGCGAGCAGGTACGCAGCCGTATCATGTATGCCGCGATAATATTCCATCATATTATAGTGGTAGGCATTTTCACCGGTTTCTTTCCTGGTATGAATTCTTTTGGCAAAAGTAGCAACCTCGTCTGCCCTGGATAAATTTTTATCGGCTATGGCTAACTGACGGCTTTTGAAGATGATCTGACCGTTAATGACAGCCCGTTCTTGCTGGGGTAAACCCCTCCAGGCCCGGTTAAACAACTCCTGGTTTTTTCGCAGTGCTACATCTGCATCGGTGCCTATCACCGGGTTCATCCTGACTATTCTTTGCAGGGTAGTTATCATATTCAGTGAATCTGCCGGTAACTGGCGCACGTACTGGTTCAGCAAGGCGTCGTTGGATAGTGAAAGCGTTTTGCGTAATTCCATCAGCGCGTACAAACGGTTAATGTCGAGGCTGCCGGTTAATGCTTCCTTTTCCAGTGTGCGCACGTGGTCTGCTTCTGTTTTCTTCATGATAGCATGCATACATTCCAGCACGTATTTATTATATAAGGTAGTGCTCATGTTCATGCGATGCACCAGCGTGCCCCATTTATCTAAAAACAGTACACCATTGCCTCCATAGTAATTGTATTTTTCCTTAATATAGTTCAGGTCGGCATGTAAGGGCGATATGCGGAGCGCAATAAAGTTCTTTTGGAGGTCCTTCTTCAAGGAGTCGTTTTGAAGGGCTTTATCTGCCACATCATTACATTGCTGGCATTCGGCCGATTCGAGCAGCAAAAAGATAAGTTTATCTTTTTGGGTGGCTTCTATAAACGCTTGTTGTAATGGCGTATCAGACGGTAAAAATTGTGCGGAGGCAAATACAGGCAACAGGAAGGTCAATAACAGCAAGCGAATGTTCATCTGAATAAAGTTTTGGGTTGTGCTAAAATACCCAATTAAATATTGAATACAGATCGCTTGTATTGTTTTACAATAACTTTTGTATTTGGTTTTCCATTATCGTATTGGCTTTTGTATTTGTTTTTCAATTATCGAATTATCGAATTAGCTAATTATCTCATTAGCTTTTGGTCTTCTTTTCGTGTGCAGGTTATATGTAGTCTTTTTGTAAGATATTATTTGTCCAGTAACAGCATTTTGCCCGCTACTAACAGCAATACGACCGCAAATATTTTCTTTACGGTTTCCTGGGGTATCGAGAGGGAGAATTTACTGCCGAGCCATCCGCCGATAACGAATGAGGCGCACATAATGGCTACTACTTTTATATCAATATAGCCCTGTTTGTAATAATTCATTACGGCGAGTATGCCAACCGGCAATAATAACAAGCCGAGCGAAGTGCCTTGTGCCTGTAACTGTGAAAAACCTAAAATATACACCAGGGCAGGCACTATTATAATGCCACCGCCTACGCCTACCATACCACTTAACGCGCCGGCAGCCAACCCTACCAGAACCAGTAATAGAACTGTTTGTATATTCATTGTTACTTTTTTAGGCGGTGAATGGAGGGTGCGGATCCTGAAGCTGAGGTAAGAAGTATGAGATAGATTTCTGATTTTGAGATTTAGGGATTTTGTGATTTCCTGAAAATTTCAACCTTTCGAAAAATCTCAAAATCCCCAAATCCGTAATCTCAAAATCTCTTATTTCCGGTTACTTCCTAAAATTATCTTTGTACTGTTGAAACGAGTCTTCGATAATAGCAAGTGCTTTGGCTTTATCACCGAATTCGTTTACCTGCACCGATTTGTTCTCAAGCTTTTTATACTCTTCAAAGAAGTGACGCAGCTCCTCGAAGAAGTGCGGCGGTATTTCTTCAATGTTGTTGTAGTGGTTTACGCTGGGATCATTCTGCGCTACGGCAATGATCTTGTCATCGGCATCACCGCTATCGATCATTTGCATAACCCCAATTACTTTGGCCTGCATCAGGCACATGGCCTGCACGGGTAGAGAAGTAATGACCAGTATATCGAGTGGATCTTTATCGTCGCCGTAGGTTTGC
>DASUVL010000348.1:0-3471 GCA_036379015.1 Niastella sp. | reverse complement strand
TTTTGCAAAAAGATTATGCCACCGGCATCAAATATACCCGGCAAGCCATAGCCATCATAAACGAAAATGCCGGAAAGCCCTTTGTTAACCGCAGGCACCTGATAAGAAATTATAATAACCTCCAGATCTGTTATGATTCTTTGAATCAAAAGGCCGCCAAATGGGCGGCTATAGACAGTTGTATTTCTTTGGCCATTGAATTACAGTGGGGTTTCAACTATGCCATGCCTTTGTTGTGTTTACGGGTAGAGGATCTTTTTAACAGGGGCGAGTACTACCGGTGCATAGAAAATGCCGATTGGGGAGAACGGCTGGCCCGCGAACATGCGGCTGAATTAAATAATAGCGGGTTGGTCATTGATAATTTCCAGTCATGGAAAATAAATTCCATGAACTTTATGCAGGAATTTAAACAGGCCGAAGACCTGGTTAAAACAAAGATCAAACAATACCAAAAGAACAAAGACCCGAAAATAGGCGTATGGTATAGCCTTCAGGCAAAAATAATACAGACAAAAGGAGATTTTGCACAGGCTTTGTCCCTATATAAAAAGTCATATTATTATAACAACCTGATTGGGAATTATACGGCATGTTCTGAAGTGCTTAATAACATAGGATATCATTTATACTTCAACCTGAAAAAGGATTACAGCACCGCGTTAACCTACTATTTCAGGGCGCTTCCACTGGCTACTAATATAGAGGCTTTAAATATTTACGACAATATTGCCAATGCTTTTGCGGCCAAAGGCCAATACGATTCGGCCCATTACTATTTTCAACAGGCCTTTGAAAGATTACAACCAGGGATTACCGAAAACCGTCTTGCAGATTATATAAATAATCACTTTGATTATGGCATATCGGCGTATTTAAAAAATCTGTTTCTCGACAAGGCAGCATCCTGCCTGGATCAGTTTAAAATTGTTAAAAACATTGATTTGTTGCAAAAGGCCATTATCATGTACAGGCTTTCTGACAAATTGCTCGACAGGATAAAAAATGAGCAATCTGAAAATCGGACAAAACTTTTCTGGCGGGCCGATATCCACCGTTTGTACGAGCAGGCCATAGAAGCATGCTATCTTGCCCGATTGCCGGATGAAGCCTTTTATTTTTTTGAAAAAAGCCGTGCTGTTATATTGAACGATCAGCTTACCCAACAAAGGATGCTGCGCGAAGAAGATATCCTGAAACTGGCACAGTTAAAAAGAAATATTCTGCGGTTAACCAAAGACTTTTCTACAGCACCACCTGGTTCCAGCCAATACCACGAAATGCAGGGAGCCCTTTACCGCGGCAAACAGGAACTTGAAAAATTTATAAAAATACTGCAAAACAACAACCCGCTCTATTACCAGTCCTTTATTGATTCTTCATTTATTACGCCTGGCGATGTACAACAGGTGTTGTTAAGCAACCACCAGGCATTTGCAGCATTATTTACAGGCGACAGTGCCGTTTATTTTTTGATTGTTACTAACGGCAAAACCCGGTTGAACAAAATAGATAAACATCTGTATGATAGCTTAACCAAAGTATTTACAGGTGTTCTTTCAGACCTTACCTGGCAAAACCGGCATTATAATGAATTTGTAAATCTCTCATGCCGGTTGTATCAATTATTATTCGGTGAAATAGCTTTACCTGCCGGCCGCATCATCATTTCCCCAGACGGTGCCTGTTTTCCGTTTGAAGCGCTGGTAACAAACTATAGCCATCACACGCCCCGGTATTTTTTACAGGATCACATGGTAAGTTATACCTATTCGGCCCGTTACCTGCTGAATAGTTTTTCCACTGCATCCTCAACAGTTACCCTGAATTTTATGGGCATGGCCCCCATGCAATATACGGCATCCATTGGCCTGGCCGAATTGCCCGGCAGCGATTATTCATTAAAACAGGTACAATCGAATTTTTACAAGGCCAACAATTTTATTGGAACGGCGGCATCGAGGAACAATTTTTTACAATCTTACCCGCAATACCAGATCATTCAATTGTATACCCATGCAGCTGACAACAGCAGTCGTGGTGAGCCGGTGATTTATTTTGCCGATTCGGCATTGTATTTATCTGAATTGATCGGTTACACAAAACCTGTTACCAGGCTTATTGTATTATCGGCCTGCGAAACCGGAAGGGGTAAAAACTTCCAGGGAGAAGGCGTTTTTAATTTCAACAGAGGTTTTGCTACTCTGGGAATTCCTTCGGCTGTTACCAACCTGTGGGCAATAGATAATGAAGCCACCTACCGCATAACCGAACTATTTTACAAGTTCCTGGCCGATCAGTTGCCACCGGATATTGCTTTGCAAAAGGCCAAACTGGAATATATGCAAATAGCGCCTAAGGAAAAGACATTGCCCTTTTACTGGGCCGCGTCTATTTTCACAGGAAAAACAGATTTGATTGAGTTAAAGAAAGCTTTCCCCTGGTATTGGCTGCTGCTGGTATTGGGAATTGGCCTTGTTGTATTGTTATACATTTTTAAAAGACGCCTTCTTACACCACCCGGTTAATTGGTTTTTGCTGTAAAAAGGCCTCAATGTTGTCGGCCGTAGTTTTCATTATCCGCAGGCGAGCCTCTTTACTGATCCAGGCATTGTGTGGGGTAATGATGCAGTTTTTGGCGGTGAGCAGGGGATTTTCGGGGGGAGGCGGTTCGGTCGACAGCACATCCAGGGCGGCGCCGGCAATTAGGTTGCTGTTCAACGCATCGGCCAGGTGTTGTTCGTTGATCAACGGCCCGCGGGCCGTATTAATAATATAAGCCGACGGTTTCATTACCCGGATCAGCTCATTATTTACGAACCCCATATTATCCGGTTTCAGGGGGCAATGCAAGGATATGAAATCACTTTTGGCAAATAGATCGGGTAGGGAAACCCATTCGGCAAAAGCCTTTTCTTTTTTGGAAGGAGTATAATATAATACCTGCATGTCAAAAGCCTGTGCAATGCGGGCGGTTTGCTGACCGATGTTTCCCCAGCCAACAATCCCCAGCGTTTTGCCGGCCAGTTCGGTAATGGACGCTTTTTGGTAAGAAAAATCGGGGGCATTCACCCATTCACCGGCAGCTACTGAAGCGGCATGTTTGCCAACCTGGTTGCTCAACTCGAGCAGCAGTGCAAAGGTATGCTGGGCAACCGAAGCCGTGCCATAGGCCGGTACATTGCAAACGACTATCTTTCTTTTTGCGGCCGCCTGTACATCAATGATATTATAACCCGTAGCCGTTACGGCGATCATTTTCAACCGCGGCAGTTCAGCCAAAGTAGCTTCATTAAAAGGCACTTTATTGGTAAGAATAATATTGGCATCGCGACACCGGTCAATGATCTCCTCCGGTTTCGTTCTGTCATAAACTTTTAGTTCGCCAAACGATTCAGCCTGTTCCCAGCTCAGATCACCCGGGTTTAACGTATAGCCATCGGTTACTACTATTTTGATCATGGATATTAT
>DASUVL010000347.1:0-3254 GCA_036379015.1 Niastella sp. | reverse complement strand
GGATATGCTTGAACTCACCATGGATATAGAAGCCGACTTAGGCATTGACTCCATAAAACGGGTGGAGATCTTCGGCGCCATGCAGGCAGCCTTCCCTTCCATCACAGGAGCCAATCCCAAGGAAATGGCAGTGCTGAAAACGCTGGCACAAATTGTAGACTACCTGGGAGCAAAAACCGGCGAGCCTTCCGTTGCCACGCCAACTACTGCAGTAACGACACAAACGACAACAGTTTCAGCCGGAGCAGAGATAACTACGCTGGTACAATCGCTGTTTCAGGTTGTCAGTGACAAAACAGGTTATCCAACGGATATGCTTGAACTCACCATGGATATGGAAGCCGACTTAGGCATTGATTCCATAAAACGGGTGGAGATCTTCGGCGCCATGCAGCAAGCCTTCCCTACCATCACAGGAGCCAATCCCAAGGAAATGGCAGTGCTGAAAACGCTGGCACAAATTGTAGATTACCTCGGGGCAAAGTCCGGCACAGTTTCCGTTGCAACGCCGGCTACTGTACCAACGACAGCAACAACAACAATTTCATCCGGAGCCGATATAAATACATCCGTACCCTTTGAAACAATTTTGACGAATGACACCATTAAACGATTTGAGCCACGCTTAAAATTTCTACCCAAACCTGATAAGCTGGTCATTGAGTGGAGTAAAAACGATACGGTCATCGTTACGGATAACGGCTCAAAGCTGATTGCCGCTATAGTTGACAATCTTGTAAGCCTGTCTGTACATGTTGTATTGCTTCATTTACCCGAAAGCGTTGTAAATAAATCGCCTGATACAAAACTCAAAAAAGTAACTCATATCACTTTAAACAGTGTTTCTGATGAAGCCATAAAACAAGCTTTTGACGAAATGGCGAAGCAATATGGCGCTGTTACAGGTGTTATCTGCACTTCTGAAAACAGAGATTCAGCTGAACTCAATACAATAGTAAACGACCAGGCATATATAAAAGCGGCGTTTTTTGTTGCCAGGCATTTTAAGCTTTTACTAAACAAACAAAAGGACATTGATTGGAGGCCATTTTTTATTACGGTATCACAAATAGACGGTTATCTTGGATTTAACAACAATGCTAACACGTCACTGATCCAAGGGGGTAACTCCGGTCTGGTAAAAACGCTAGGATTGGAATGGCCGGATGTTTTCTGCAGAAGCATAGACATTCAGCCCGGTATGGATACACACCTTGCCGCTTCATTGATCATAGCCGAGCTGCACGATCCCAATAGAGAAACAAAAGAAGTAGCACTTACAGAAAATACCAGAAACACCATTGTTGCAGAAGAGATCGCTCCTGATCCCGATTCACTGCATCATGTACCGGTTACTTCGGGCGACGTATTCCTGGTTACAGGAGGTGGCAGGGGTATCACCAGTACCTGCATCAGTAAGCTGGGCCAACATTGTAAACCTACATTTATATTGTTGGGCCGGTCATCTGTAAACACACCCGAGCCAGCCTTCGCAAAAGGAGTGACCGATGCAAAAGAATTGAAAATGAAAATTGCTGAACAGTTGAAGCATGAAGGCCAAAAGCCTTCACCTGCCGAAGTACAGAAAGTGTTGAAGCAGATCATTTCAAAGCGCGAAATAGAACAAACGCTGGCGGAACTGAAAGCAAATGGCTGCGGCGCCATTTATTATCAGGCAGACGTGCGTGATAAAAAACACCTGGAGCAAATTGTAAATGAAGCCCGGGTGAAAGTGGGTGAAATAACAGGTATCATTCATGGCGCCGGAGTACTGGCCGATAAATTCATTGAACATAAATCGGATCAGGATTTTGAACAGGTATTTTCCATCAAGGTAGGTGGCTTGCTTTCCCTGCTGGAAGTACTGCCTCCGGAAAATTTGAAATTCCTGTTGCTTTTCTCTTCTGTTGCGGGATTTTATGGTAATCCCGGACAGGCCGATTATGCCCTGTCGAATGAAATATTGAATAAACTGGCATTATACATAGCCAAACGTTATCCGCAATGCAAAACAGTTGCGTATAACTGGGGCCCATGGGATGCGGGAATGGTAAGCCCTGAGCTTAAAAAAATGTTCGAAGAAAAGAATGTTTTTACCATTCCGTCTGATTATGGCGCACATCTTTTTGTTTCGGAGTTAAGCAGGGTTTATTCAGGAAATGCACAGGTTATTGTTGGAAGTGCACTTCCATCACCTACTATTCCAATAAAGCCCAAACTCAAAAAATATACGATTGAAAGAAAATTAAAATTAGAAAACAATCCTTTTTTGAACGACCATGTAATATCCGGAAATGCCGTATTGCCTGCCGTTAATGCCATCGGCATGATCATGGACAGTTGCAGGCAGCTTTATCCGGGTTTGCAAGTGGCTGCCATTGAAGATGTGCGGGTGTTAAAAGGAATAGTCTTTCACCAAAAATTCAGCGAAAACTTTATTCTTGAATTAACAGAATTAAATAAGGATAACTCAGCCATTCTGTTTGAAGGAACGCTGTTTAGTTTGCCTGATACGGGGAAAAAACTCATACACTATAAAACCCGTGTATTGCTCTCCGCACATATAAAGCAATTACCGGCCATTCCTGTCGATGACCTTCATCAAAAAGACGGGATCATTAAAGGCGAAGTGTTATATGAGAACGGCACGTTGTTTCACGGACCTTCATTCAGGGGTATTACAGAAGTGCTGAAAATAGACAATAACGAACTCATTGTAAAATGCTTTATAAAGCCTGTCAGCGAACAGGTTCAGGGACAATTTCCGGTATCAGATATCAATGCCTTTATAATGGATGTAAAATTCCAGGGCATGCTGGTGTGGGCAAAACACCTTTTTGGCGCGGCCAGCTTGCCTGTTAAACTTACTAAAAGCGAGTTTTATAAACCTTTACGATTTAATACCGAATACTTTGTAAAATTTAAAATACGCAGTGCCAATAATATGATGATGAGCGCAGACATTCAATCCTGTGATAAAGACGGGAATATCTGTGCCAACGTGATTGGAGCCGAAATAGTTTTAAGCACAGCATTGAACGAAGTATTCGCTAACAAAAAAATCGCTGCATAATGAAAGGGAAAATTGCAATCATTGGGCTTTCTGCCCTGTTTCCCGAAAACAGGGATGCATCAGCATTTTGGCAGTGCATTTTAAATAATCAAAACCTTACTTCAAACCCTACCGAAAAAGAGTTCAGCAAAGACCCCGGTTATTTTTATCATCCCGAAAAAAACACCCAGGATAAAAGCTA
>DASUVL010000346.1:0-7845 GCA_036379015.1 Niastella sp. | reverse complement strand
CTGAAGCTGCGGCCCGGATTGGCTTGCAGCGCCAGCGTTTCTTTTATTTCATTGAACTCGGCCATGGTGGTAATGCCATAGTGCTTTATTTCGAACCGGAAATGGTCGAGCGGGTGGCCGCTCAGGAACATACCGGTTACTTCTTTTTCATAATTCAATAAGTCGGTCAGCGACCAGGGCTCGCACGGCGGAATTTTCGGCGGTGCAATGTCCATGACCGTAGGCAGATCACCGAACAGGGTATTGCTGGCATGCGTGGTTTGGGCCTGGAATATATTCCCGAACCGAACGATCTTTTCCAATCCATTGCTGGTATCGTTCTGTGGCGTAAAGAAGTATTGCGCCCGGTGCATATCGGGAAAACAATCGAACCCGCCGGCATATACCAAACTTTCCAGCGTTTTCTTGTTCACCGTACGCTGGTTAACGCGTTTGATCATATCGAAGATGGTTACATACGGTCCGTTCTTCTCACGTTCTTCAATAATACTTTCTACCGCGGCTTCACCCACGCCTTTCAAGCCACCCAAACCAAAACGAATGTGCCCTTTTTTATTTACCGAGAAACCTTTTTTCGATTCATTTACATCAGGGCCAAAACAATCTATTCCCATCCGTTTACACTCTTCCATAAAGAAGGTGATCTTTTCTATGTTACCGGCGTTGTTCAACACCGCCGCCATGTATTCAGAAGGATAGTGGGCCTTGAGGTATGCCGTTTGGTACGCCACATACGCGTAACAGGTAGAGTGTGATTTGTTGAAGGCGTACTGGGCAAACGCTTCCCAGTCGGTCCAGATCTTTTCCAGCTTATCGGCAGGGTGGCCTTTATCGGTGGCCCCTTTCACAAACTGGGCTTTCATTTTATCCAGCACCGACTTTTGCTTTTTACCCATGGCCTTACGCAGTACGTCGGCATCCCCTTTACTAAAACCGGCCAGCTTTTGCGCCAGCAACATCACCTGCTCCTGATATACGGTGATACCGTAAGATTCCTTCAGGTATTCCTCCATTTCGGGAAGGTCATAGGTGATGGTTTCCCGGCCGTGTTTACGGTCAATAAAGTTGGGGATGTAAGCGAGTGGACCTGGCCGGTACAATGCGTTCATCGCGATCAAGTCGGCAAACTGGTCAGCCTTCAGATCGCGCAGGTATTTTTGCATCCCGGGACTTTCGAACTGGAACGTACCGATGGTTTCGGCCTTCTGATACAGTTCAAATGTTTTGGCATCATCGAGCGGTATGGTATCTATGTCAACTACAACGCCATGATTTTCCTTGATCATCCGCAAGGCGTTCTTGATGATGGTAAGGGTTTTTAAACCCAGAAAGTCCATCTTGATTACACCGGCGTCTTCAATAATATTACCTTCAAACTGGGTAACCCATAAGCTGGAATCTTTGGCGGTACAAACCGGTATCAGGTTGGTAAGGTCTGTAGGGGCAATAATGATACCGGCCGCGTGTATACCTGTATTCCGAACCGAACCTTCCAGTCTTTCTGCTTCGTGCAGTACAGTAGCTGTAAGACCCTGCCCGTTGTATATTTCGCGCAGTTTTTTAATAATTTCAATTTCATCGGGACCAATGCCTTCTTTCTCTTCCAGCGATTTTTCGCCTTCTTTGGAGGTTAACGGGGCATGTAAACAACGGCCCAGTTCAATACCTGGTTTTTCCGGGATCATTTTGGCCATGGCATTCGATTCTACCAGGGGAAGATCCAGTACCCGGGCAACGTCCTTGATACTGCTTTTTGCAGCCATGGTACCGTAAGTGATAATCTGCGCCACCTGGTTCTTACCATATTTATCAACTACATAATCAATCACCTTTTGCCGGCCTTCATCATCGAAGTCCGTATCAATATCCGGCATCGACTTACGGTCGGGGTTTAAGAAACGCTCAAACAGCAGGTTGTATTTAATGGGGTCTATGTTGGTAATGCCGGTGCAAAAAGCCACTGCACTACCCGCTGCCGATCCACGACCGGGGCCTATAAAAACGCCCCTTTCGCGACCGACTTTAATAAAATCACTCACGATGAGGAAGTAACCCGCAAACCCCATGGTCCTGATAGTGAACAGCTCAAAATCGAGGCGTTCCTGTATCTCAGGGGTAATATCTCCATAGCGCTCTTTCGCGCCTATATATGTAAGGTGTTTTAGAAATTCCCATTGGTTCAGGTTGTTGTCTTCATGCACCTGGAATTCTTTCGGTAACGGGAAAGCCGGCAGCAGAATGTCTTTTTTCAAGTTCAGCACTTCTACCCGGTCAACGATCATATTGGTGTTATCGATGGACTCGGGAATATCGCTGAACAGCTTCTTCATTTCATCCTGTGTCTTGAAGTAGAACTGATCGTTGGGAAATTTAAACCGGCGGTCTTTAACATTGGTATCGTCGTTCACAAAGTCATCGTAGCCAGGAGTAGCTTTCTTTTCACCGGTATTAATACACAGCAAAATGTCGTGGGCGTTGTAATCGTCCTGATCGGTATAATGGCTGTCGTTGGTAGCAATAACCGGCACATTATATTTTTTGGCAAACTTCAGCAAGGTTTGGTTGATGATTTCCTGTTCCTTGATCTCATGCCTTTGTATTTCTATAAAATAATCTTCGCCAAACAGATCGAGCCACCACTTGAATTCCTGTTCGGCTTTTTCTTCGCCACCGTGCAGAATGGTTTGCGGCACATAGGCTCCGATGCAGCAAGTAGTAGCAATAAGCCCTTCGCGGTATTTCTCAATAAGGCCTTTATCAACACGGGGGTACTTGCTGTACATGCCCTCGATAAAACCGAGGCTGGTTAATTTTACCAGGTTCTGGTAACCGATCTTATTTTTTGCCAGCAATACCTGGTGGAACCGTTGGTCTTTTACCTCTTTGGAGAATACTTTGCGGTGCCGGTCTTCCACCACATAAAACTCACAACCCACAATGGGTTTTACTTTCAGGCTGCCATCTTCATTTTTGTGTTTATAGGCTTCGGCAACAAATTCAAAGGCGCCAAACATATTACCGTGATCGGTAATAGCAATGGCGGGCATATTGTCCTTAACGGCTTTTTTATACAATGCCTGGATCGACGCCGCTCCATCAAGCAACGAAAACTGGGTATGTACGTGAAGATGAGAAAACTTACACATGTGTTTGTTCTACTGAATATGTTTGTTTAGTTAATTCTTTCCTGATCTCCTGGATATTGGATGGAGGAAGTCGGAAGTCAGATGTCGGAAGTAAGATGATGCTGATTTTTCTGACTTCCTGTATTTTTCGGACTTCAGACCTCAGACTTCCGACTTCGGCTTCTTGTATCTGAAATGTTCCATTTTTAACTTAAGCTGCTCATTCCCAATAAGAAACTCATCTAAGTAAAACACGAAATTGTGGTATAAAGTTCTTTAATCAATAGTGAATGAAATAAAATTCTATCCACAAAGCCTGAATAAATAATTATGGCGGAAAGAAGCAGGGAAGTTAATAAGTTGACAAGTTAACTAGTTGACAAGTTAACAAGTTGATAGAGTTGATAAAGGTGATCCTGCCTTTCCCTTATCAACTTTTCAACCCGCCTTCGGCGCCCTAACAGCCTGAATTGGAAAGCATTACAAATTTCATTCGTTAACTGGCAATGTATTTGCTATTTTTGAAGCCTTGCTAGAAATTGCCATGCCCATTGGGCACGGCAGGTGCAGAAAGCAAACTTAAATTCCAGGCCTGTGAAGTATCTGATTATTATTATATCCGTCCTGTTGATGCATGCCTTTCCGGCAGCAGCGCATAATCCGTTTTACCCAGGCAGGGTAGCGGTTGATACAGCTGTTATTCCGGTGGGCGATCCTGAATTTATAGAAGGCATAGTTGCCGGGGGAGCATACGATGAAACGAACCAGGATGGCAACGCCAAAAAGAAAGGGACCGCTAAAACCACCAAAAGCCCTTCCACTACTTCTACTACTACTACTGCCAAAACAAAAAGAGTAACCAGTCCCACCCAAAAACTGGCCGCACTTACACCCAGTGAAGAGAATATGATCTCCGATCTGCCCCGCAAAAATCGCAAAGCCATTGGTATTGAGCTCAGCGCACCCTTGCAGTTTAAATATGCCATTTTACTGGATGTACCGGTGGAGATGATCAACGATAATAAATTGCTGGAATTGATCGAAAGCTGGTATGGAACCAGGTATAAATATGGGGGAGATAGCCGTGAGGGCGTCGATTGCAGTGGATTTACCCGGGCTTTTATGCTCTCGTATGAGGATATCAGCCTTCCCCGGAGATCTGAAGATCAATATCTTAAAAGCGCTAAAATTAAAAAGAAGAAATTACGGCAGGGCGACCTGGTATTTTTTAAAACCCGCGGCTCCAAAGGCGGTATCTCACATGTGGGCGTTTACCTGTGCAATAATAAGTTCGTACATGCCGCTACCAGCAGTGGGGTAATGATCAACGACCTCGATGAAGATTACTATAAAGCCAGGTTTGTTGGGGGAGGAAGAGTAAACTAACCCTCTGGGCAATATTGAATGTAGATCCAATTTTGAATGTTGAAGTAAAAGACAAAATTGCCTATTGCTACTATTGTATTTACTTCAACATTGAACATTTAATATTCGATATTCGGCATTGTCAGTTTTCAAGGGTATAGGGTACAGGGTGGTACAGGATCAGGGTACGGATTTCAGTTTCAGGTCGCGGATAACAAGGCGCCGGGTACGGGCTAAACTATAGTATGTTATTTATGATTTGTGCCTTTCATTATTCCTGTCTTCCTTTATCACATTAGCACCCGCCTTCGCCAAGGCTACGGACGGGCAAGCATTATCACCCACCTACGCCAAGGCTTCGGCGGGCAAGCATTCCGCTTATGCTGCCATAGAGAGCGTAATAACCGTTCCTTCGTGACGCTGGTTATAGATATTGATATTTCCACCCATGCTGCGGGCGGCTTCTACCACCTGGGAAAAACCATGCGCTACTGTGCTATAAAAATGTGCACCATTATTTCGCACACGTATCTGAATGCCTGCGGGTTCCTTTACCGCTTCAATACGAATACAAACACTTTGCGAACTGAAGATGGCATTGTTTAACAGGTTACCTACTACATAAGCTAACACCTGTTCATTTGCTTGCAGCTGAAATGCTTCATCTACATCGTTGATAATAAAACTGTGTTGGGTTACTGCCAGCGGAACAAAACTATTCATCAGCTGGTCTACGAGTTGGTGAAGCGATACCGCTGTTGAAGTACTGGTTTGGCTAGGGGCGGGGGTGGCGTTGAGTGTGAATGACAAGCTTTTCATAACATGAACTTTAATTGTGAGCAAATTTGAAAAGAGTTCAAAGGGATACGAATTAAAAACGGACATTGGAGCTACATTCTGTCATTTTCATCAGGGTGGCGGATCTGCTATTCATCAGTGCTTCGATTCTGCTATTTTTTCAGGGACTTGACCAGTGACTCCTATTATTCTGTTGCTGGATCAAAGTAACGACAGAAAAGAGGCGAACGCATCACGCAATCGATTGTTATCATAGAAAATATACTAAAGCATAAAGTAGCACTACATGTTTCTCTGTAAAAACAAGTCGTTTTGTAACAAGATCGATTACACCCTGTCGATGTTATAAAAGGCTGTAAGACACTTATCGTTGTTAGCTTGACAGTTAATGTTAATGCTTTGCCAATACAAATGCCTTGTTTATACAGGGAAATTCTATTGCAATATCATGTA
Organism: Niastella sp.; assembly: GCA_036379015.1. Lineage (GTDB taxonomy): Bacteria > Bacteroidota > Bacteroidia > Chitinophagales > Chitinophagaceae > Niastella. Next base: position 2,104 of record DASUVL010000346.1, on the reverse strand, counting down.
CATGTAAACGGAATATTTAATTTCTACGAAAACGTTTTCGTAATGATTCCCATACCGGTAATACATCAGGAGAAAGATCGAGGAACAACATACCGGTTACAAAAAGTAAAATAAATACACTGCTGCGAAGGAAGATCCAACCTATTCCCTGGTAGGCGTTGAAAAGGAAATAGCAAATTATGAAACAAACAGCGCCCAACAATATAGAATAAATTGTTTTTGCCGTAAAAGGCTGCAGGTTGAATTTCTTCAATAAGAAAAAATACCGGAAGCAATTATACACGGTAAAAGAGATCAGGTTGGCAATGGCAGTGCCCACCGCCCCGTATTCTTTGGTAAGTAAATAATTCAATGGAAGTATTAGAGCCAGTAATATAATGCCACTTAAAAATTCCACTTTCCAGTAAATACTGGTGCCAAGGATCTGAGAATTTACACCGGTGCCCATATCAATTACTTTGGTGAACCCGATGAATAAAAAAATGGTCCGTGCATCGAGATATTCCGGCTTTAAATGAAAGGTGAGTACGCCATCGGTAAAATTGAGCCATATCAATGCAAACATGGCTACTGCAAATATCAACTGGTTAATGCTGCTGCGTTGGTATATGCGATTGATCTTCCCGAAATCTTTGTCTTTCCATGCCTGTGCCAAAGAGGGGATCGCTGCAGCTACAATGGCCCTTTGGGGTGCATATACCAGGCTCGACATATTTTGCGCCAGTGTGTAAATGCCAACTGAGGCCATTCCGTTCGTTACAACAGCGCCGATCACCAATGTATCAAATACCTGTGCAATGTTATACACCAGGGTGCCGCTCCAAATGAACAGGGCAACGCCTATTATTTTTTTATAGAACTTTCTGGTGACCCGGCTTATGGTAAAGGTAAAATGCAGCTGGCGTTTACTGATTAAATAGATCAGCAGTACCAGGGCTATGGCTATATAGGTAAAAGCATATATTTTAATGAACAGGTCAAAGTCTTTAATGACGCCCATGAACGTACACACAATGAGTATTGTGGCAAACAGGCGGAACAAGATCTCCTTAAGAAAATTGGTAAGTACCGATTTGCGCAACTGCCAGGCATAAGCTTCCAGAATGGAATAGATGGAAAGACCAAATCCATAAGGGAAAAGCCAGTAATAATAGTAAACGACCTCGGGGGAGTTTGCCGAATACTTCCTGATCACAAAATCTTTAAATACAATACCGGTGAGCATCACAAAAATAAAAGCTGTTATGCTTATCACCAGCGATATGGTGATCATATCATTTTTCTTCGGTGGCAGGTTATCGTTATAATAGGGAAAGAATTTCCAGATGTAAAAGACTATGCCCACATTGGAGAATGAAAACATAATATTGCCAAAAGCTACAAAAGCACCGCCTACAAGCCCGTATTCTGCTGCGGCAAATCCTTTTGTATACAGGTAGGTGTTCAAAAACCCCAGCGCTAATCCTATATACACAACAATGGAAGAAATAATACTTTGCCGCCGTATGCTCATTATACCCCCTAACCCCCTAAAGGGGGAATTTAAAATTCATAATTTTTGATTCAAGCCGTAATATGTCACGCAGCATGCATTTACAAATTGCCAATGGCCGTTTGCTGATTTCATCCGCCAGCCGGCGGACCGTTTCACATTTCACGCTTCACATTGCTTATTGCCAATCGACCTTTTTGCTGTTTATATAAAAATTCTTGTCAACACTAAAATTGCTGGTATTGGCATTGCCCGAAATAATGGTCCATTCTTCATTAGCGCGGATCCATTTTTCTTCATTGCCCCATTTTACCTTTACCGGCATGCCGAATCCTTTAATACAATTGGTAAAGCGAAATTTCAGGTCTTTTCCTTTTATTGAATATTCCAGCACCGGTATTTGCGTGGTGCGAAGATATTGATCAAACACCTTTGATAGATCAATGCCCGATTGCTGGCTCATATAGGCTTCCACATCTTTAGTGGTAACTGTTTTATGATACCAGGTTTTGTTCATGCCGCGTAAGATGGTGCGGAAGGTAGAATCGTTGTTGATGATCTGCCGTATCATATGCAGCAGATTGCCTCCTTTGGGGTACATATCGCCGCTGC
>DASUVL010000345.1:0-5522 GCA_036379015.1 Niastella sp. | reverse complement strand
AAATATGCGGCCTATACTGATGTTGCCATAGTAGCTTTTGAATTTACTATTCATATAACCGGAGCAAAAACCGGATTATATCAACTCCCTGCTATTACAGCACCTTCATTCCCTTTGCCCAATAAGGGACCACCTGTTTTTTCCTGATAGTTATTTATTGTTTACACTACACCGGTAGCTACTACCGGTAACAGCTTTGCTGTATATAATCATTCCATTTTAATTATATCAACATGTCTGTACTTCAAGCTATGGAGCTTGGCAAGCAGTACCATGGTACGGCTGCGCTGAGCAACCTTAATTTATCTATTGAAAAAGGAGAGGTCTTTTGTTTGCTGGGTCAGAACGGAGCCGGCAAAACTACCACCATCAACTTATTCCTGGGATTTACTGAAGCCACCAGTGGCAAAGCTGTTATTAATGGATTGGAAGTAAAACCCGGGGATACTGCCACCAAAAAGTTTGTAGCGTATATCCCTGAAGTGGTGCAGTTGTACGGCAACTTAACGGGAACGGAAAACCTTGATTTTTTCAGCCGGCTTGCTGGTTTCCGGTATTCCAAAGAAATGCTGTCGGGCTTTTTACATAAAGCGGGTTTACAAAGTGAAGCACATGAAAAACAGCTTTTCACCTACTCAAAGGGAATTCGACAAAAAGTGGGTATTGCCATCGCGATAGCCAAAAACGCCGATCTGATCTTAATGGATGAACCTACCAGCGGGCTCGATCCGAAAGCTACGGCCGAGTTTACCAGCATATGCGCAGTGCTGGCAGCCGAAGGTAAAACCATTTTCATGGCCACACATGACATCTTTAATGCAGTGAATGTAGGAACAAGGATCGGCATCATGAAAGGAGGTAGGTTGGTTCATACTATTGATACCCAAAAAATATCAGCTACCGAATTACAGCAATTGTACCTGGAAACTATTTAACAACGGTGCCTCCCCAGGACAAAGAAAAATTATTAAAGCTTACAAGAAAAATTGTTCATCAATGCGACCAATATTACTGCTGTTTTTACTGTTACTGGCTTCTTCATTCATCTATAGTCAGGACAGTACTAAAGAAAAAATAGTGCAACTACAAACGGTAGAGGTCATTGGCCGGAATGCCCAGAAATACAACAGCGATTATTCTTTTTCTGCTACCAGAACTGCCATCCTCAACAAAGATCTGCCGCAATCTATCGGAACGGTTACCAAAGAGTTGATCACCGACAGACAGGCATTTCAACTGGCAGATGCCGTGAAGATCATTCCCGGTGTTATTCCATCCAGCTTTTATAACCAGTATGCGATCCGTGGCATCAGCCAGAATGAAGAGGGACAAATTATCAACGGTATGCGCACCAGGCAGTATTATTTTTTACAACCAGTAACGACTAACATTGATAGGGTAGAAGTGATCAAAGGACCTGCCAGCGCCACCTTTGCCAGTGTTGATCCCGGTGGAAGTATTAACCTGGTCACTAAAAAACCTTTGACCGTTGACAGAAAAGAAATAAGTCTGAGTGCGGGCAGCTTTAGCACCATCCGCGGCGCCCTTGATTTTACCGGACCGTTGAATAAAGAAAAAACATTGTTATACCGGTTAAACGGTGCTTACCAGGAAGCAAGAAGCTATCGCGACCTCGTGCGAAATAATTCATTGCTTATTTCGCCTTCATTTTCCTATATACCCAATGCTAAAACAGCGGTGAACGTAGAAATGATCCTGAGTAACCAGGTAGGTAATCTTGATCGTGGGCAACCTATTTTTGGTGCACAGGCCGGTATAACCGATTTGAAAAGCACACCCATTAGTTTAAATCTTGGCGCATCAGGCGACTTTTTCAAGTCGAAGGAATTTATGGTAATGAGTAGCCTTGCGCACAAGTTTTCTGATGCCATTAGCTTTAACGCTGCCTATATGAAACAGACCTGGCAGGAAGATCTGCAGGAACACCGAACCAATAATGCCTTTGCCGTGGATATGAACAACGAGCCCGTACATACCTTGGTCGGTATGCAGTTTGTACAGCGCAAGCAGCACTGGAATATCGACAATGTAAACAGTTACTTCAATTTCGTTTTTAAAACAGGAGGCCTGCAGCACCATTTATTGTTGGGTTATGATCTGCATAGCTGGGAGAAATTAAAAGGGGGCGGACAAAATGCGGCGCGGGGTTTCCTGTTGAAGGACGGTACGGTAGCCAGTTCCTTTGTATTGGCGAATGCTGACAATTATCAAACCGTTAGTTATAAAGGCAATACATTACCTAAGCCCAATGTGAACCATTTTGATCTGGAAAACCCGGCTTATACGATCCGTAACCTCAACGATTATGTTCTGAATGCAAGAACGGTACTGCCTTCGGCCTTAACTACCACAAATGCTGTTTACATACAGGAGCAATTGAAATGGAACAGGTTTACCCTGTTGGCCAATGTACGGCAGGAATGGTTTAAGGACATTACCAACTTTGAAGCGCCGGGTGAATTATCATTCACCAACAGCAAATTGTTACCACGTGTAGGGCTTACTTATGCAGTTACTAAAAGCATAAATGTGTATGGTACTTATTTGGAAGGTTTTCAACCGCAAAGCAATACGGTGACATTGATGCCGAATACCGGAAATTATTTGTGGACATCCAGATCTGCAGCTCAATTTAAACCACTCATCAGCGATCTGAAAGAGCTGGGCGTAAAAACAAGTATCTGGAAGGGAAAGCTGCATGTAAATGCAGCCGCGTATGTGATCAACCAGGAAAATTTATTGATCAATGCCAATGTGCCTGCCTTTCCCGATTCTTTAACCACCCGCGGTGCAGAAAGAAGCAGGGGCTTTGAAATAGATGTAGCCGGATACCTGATGCCCAACTGGCAGATCAATGCATCGTATAGTTATATTGATGCAACCATAGTAGAAGACAATGACCTGGCATTGAAGGGTGCCAGAAAGCAGAATACGCCATATAATAGTAGCAACCTTTGGACCCGCTACAACTTTGCATCAAATACAAAGCTAAAAGATATTGGTATCGGCATGGGGTTGCAGTATAACGGTGATCGTTTGCCCTGGTTCAGCCGGGAGTTCGAAATACCGGCGTATACGGTTATGGATATGGCATTGTATTACACACCAGGTAAAAGCAATATGCAACTCGCACTGAATGTAAACAACGTATTTAATACAACCTACTGGATCGGCGCACAAAGTTATCTGCGCCTTTTTCCTGGTGCTCCACGTAATGGAATGTTGACAGCCACTTATCGTTTTTAACTATGAAACGTACATGAAAAAATTTTCATTATAAAATACAGGTCAATGAAAATTTTGTCATGGTAAGTTCTATCTGGTTAAAAAACAATCAATATGTTCAGATTTAAAAATGATTTGAATGAACAATGTAAAATTAATAGCCTGGTATTTTGTAAGAACTGTGTTCAGGGGTAAAGTGATTTTGCCTGTGTTTACAGTATGGCTGGCGCTGATAATATATGCTGCCGTTACCGGCTATGCCACATACATCAGTCAGAATGAGTTAAGGACAAACTACCAGAAAAAGGCAAGGGAAAGCTGGGAAGCTAACCCGGATAAACATCCGCACCGGATGGCCCATTTTGGTTCATTTGCGTTCAGGATCAAACATCCTTTGAGCATGTTTGAAAGTGGCATGGAAAGCTATACCGGCAACGCTGTTTACCTGGAAGCGCATAAGCAAAATACGATCAATTTTAGTGAAGCCAGTTTCAGCACCGGTTTGTTGCGCTTTGGCGAGATCAGTCTGGCCATGCTGGTACAAATTGTATTGCCGCTTATTCTTTTTTTCCTGGGCTTTAACGCCGTGGCACAACACCGGGAAAATGGGACGCTGAAAATGCTATTAAGCCAGGGTGCGGGATTTAAGGAGATTGTGTGGGGAAACAGTATTGGATTGTTTTTAACCGGGGTTGCCTTTTTATTGCCGGTGCTGGTTAGTATGTTATGGGTTGTATCTATACGAAACCATGCCGCTGCCAACCCTTGTCTGTTTATACGATGTATTGTAATTGGATGTAGCGCTGTTATATTTTTATGGATAATAAGTGTGGTGGCTATATGCATCTCCACAACCAGCAATAACGGCGCAGCCGCATTGTTAAAGCTGCTGGGCATCTGGCTTATGCTGGCGATTGTATTGCCAAAAACGGTACAGGCCATCGGCAGTTATGTGCATCCCGCGCCGGCCAGGATCCAATTTGAAACGGCAGTAGAAGCAGCTATATTGAAACTGGGTGACAGCCACAATCCCAATGATGCACATTTTAAAAAACTTAAAGATTCGGTCCTTACAGCTAACAAAGTAGATTCTATACAACAACTGCCGTTTAACTACAGCGGGTTCATCATGATGGAAGGGGAGCGAATGAGCGCCATGTTGTATAATGAACATTTACAAAAGCTATACAACATATACGATAAACAGAACAACATAAGTTATGATGCGGCTTTTATAGATCCTTTTCTTAGCTTCAAAAACATAGCCATGGCTTTCAGCGGAACCGATTTTACGGCATACCGGCATTTTCAGCAGCAGGTAGAGGCATATCGTTACCAGCTTGCTCAAACCATGAATGGCCTGCAAATGAAATTCATAAGCAACAAAAAATTAAGCAGTACCGATAAGCCTTATAGTATTGAAAGAACGCACTGGACCGCGTTCCCGGATTTTCATTATCAATACCAGGATATCAGCGTCATTGCCAGGCAGCAATGGATTGCACTGGCTGCAATGGCAAGCTGGCTGTTGTTGTCGCTGTTCTTTATTTATTATACATCTGGTAAAGCAAAAGCCATTTAACATATGTACATATTGTTATTTAAAAATTTTATCCGAAGCAGATCCGTATTGACAGCCTTGATCCTGTTTTTTACTGTAGGTGTTATCAGCCTATTTATCGGCAAACAATTTTTAGCAAAACAGGAAACCGCCATTCAATCGGTTACCCGCTTTCAGCAAGCGCATATTGAACGTAATACCAACCAGGTAAAAGATGAGTTTGGTCTGTTAATGTATTATTTAAAGTTTGCTTACATCAATAAGCCAACTCGCATGGCCGGGTTGGCTATTGGTCAGCAGGATGTTAATCCCACAATACAATCAATTACTATCCGCGGTCTGGAGGCGCAGCGGTACGATACTGACCTGTATAATCCCTATAACTTAATGACCGGTAATTTTGACCTGAGTTTTGTAATTACCTTTTTGCTTCCGCTGTTGATCATTGCGTTTAATTTTAATTTGCTCTCACAGGAAAAGGAAAGTGGAACATGGTCCCTGGTAAATGTGCAGGCAAATAAACCATTGCGGTTCATAGCACAAAAGCTGAGTATCCGGTTCATTGCCGTTCTGGCTTTATTGCTTTCGTTGCTTGTGCTGGCAAAATGCATTATTGCCATTCCTGTTGATAAAGCCTTTGCCGCTTATGCCGTTACAGCCGTTTTGTATTGTGTGGTTTGGTTCGGGATTAGTTTTTTAATTATAGCCTTGCGAA
>DASUVL010000344.1:0-2018 GCA_036379015.1 Niastella sp. | reverse complement strand
CGCCATCGCTGATATTACCTGCTTTGGCAATGAGGCGGTAGGTAACGGGTTTGTTATACTGGTATGGAATTTCAATGCTGAAGCTAACCGGCGCACTTTGTTTGGCCGCCACGGTAAAAAACTGATTAGGCATCACATTGTGGAACCAGCCATCAACCGGTTGGTTGGTAGTGGCATCGATCAACAGCAGTTGTACCTGACCGGTTATTTCTTTATCAGTGAGGTTAGCGATCTTGCCGCTGAAGTTCATGTGATCGCCTTCGCGTAAAAAGCGGGGCGCATTTGGTTGCACCATCAGGTCCTTCTGCGTTACGATGGTTTTTTCATCGTAACCAAAAGAAAGATCTTTGGTATGTGCCAGGCTCATCCATTTCCATTGCGTTACTGCTTCGGGCATGGTGAAAGAGAATTCTATACTTCCGTTAGCATCGGTATGCAGGTCGGGGAAGAAGAACGCCGTTTCATTGAAGTTCTTGCGGATCTGAACGGCAGGATCATCTTTTTTTATCAATTTTCCATCAACATACATTTCACCCGGTTGTACAAATGTATCCTCTTTAATAATGGCCGGCGGCTTCATGTTTGCCGCTTCGTCGCTCACTGCCAATTTATTCTGATCCCCCACGCCAGCAGCCATGGCAACCTCCGGCGCAGCACCAGGCGCTGCCGATTTTGCCAATGATTTCATACCCCGGATGCGGATGTCGCCACCACCAGAAAGTCCACCAAACGGCAGACCCAGTTCATCATAGTTCTTGGTAATTGACGTGTATAACTCTATAGGATTGTATTTTTCCAATGACTGTACATGGCTGAAATTGAGACCGCCGTCCCATGTGCCTCCCATGCCGAAGTAATTCAATAACGATGGTTTTTCCCAGTTGTGTGGTTTAAACTGATCCAGGGATGCATCGTACATTGCGGTGAGCATTTCAGCTACCACCTTTTCTCCTTTGTAACCGCTTATTTTTACTTTCCATTTTTCTTCACTGCCAGGCAGGGTCTTATCGCGGAAGGTTTCATAGGCAATGGTCAGTTCCTTGTTAGTATAAGGCACCGAAAACGTCAGGGCATCTGAATATACCCGGTTGTTTTTTACAAAAGCCATCTGTATGCCAAAACCGCCGCGATCTTTTTCTGCAACGGGCAATTCAAAAGAACGGCTGTTCTTACTCAGCGTGAAAAAGCTTCTATCGCTGGTATTGTCTTTTTTGATCACTTCATGGATCACAAATGCATTGTCAACCGTTGCGCTCACCTGGTAGGTAGCTTTATCACCTGGCTCCAGGGTAGTTTTGCTGCTTTCAATGCTACCGTCGGCCAACGCACTTTCTATGGTCTGGTTAAATAATTGCACATAGGCTACTTCTTTCACTGCTGAGCCATATTTATCTTTGGTAACCGCTTCTATCACATACCACCCTGGGGTAAATGAAGAATGATCAACGGTGAATAGCTTTTTGTTTGATGTGGTGTCTGTTTTTTCCCACACCTTTTGATCTTTCGCCCATTTGGAAGGGTCGTTTTCGTCTTTATATACATCGTATGGAAATAACCCGTAGAACTCCTGTTGTGATAGTACGAACTGATCGGGTTGCGGCCATAAGCGGTGCCTGAATGTACGACCGGGTGTTTTCAGTTTGTGTGCCGAAACCGTAACGGTTGTTTTTTCAAACACATCGTTCAGGTTGGTGCTTGACAGTTTAATATTTTTGAGGCTGTCGGCATGTATTTTTTCAGGTACGCCCATTGTCAGCTTCAGGGCCTGATAGGCTACCGCTACCTGGGTATTACCACTCCGGGTTTCACCGGCTATATCGGTTACATAGGCCGTTACTTCATAATAAAAAGTGGGCTGATCTTTCTTTGCAACGCTATTGTCGGGCAGCGCTTTAAACACAATTTTAAATTCCCCTTTGGCATCGGTGGTTATGTCACCATGCGCAATCTCCACTTCTTCACGACCTGAAGGTGGCCAGATCATTTTGCTGAACCCGCCATAAAACCACATGGGCATG
>DASUVL010000343.1:0-5259 GCA_036379015.1 Niastella sp. | reverse complement strand
GATCAGTGCTAACCTGCGGGCGGCACGAGCCAATCTGGATTACCAGAAAAGTAATTATGACCGGCAAAAGCAATTGCTCGATGTGGGCGCTATCAGCCGGGCGGATTATGAAACCGCATTGAATCAATTTAATGCAGGCCGGGACAATGTAAACAGTATCGCAGCACAGTTAAAAGCATCGCAACAAAATCTTTTCTATGCAAATATTTACTCGCCCATTAACGGAACGATCTTAAGCAGGAATGTAAGCGTAGGGCAAACAGTAGCCTCCAGCCTGAATACGCCTACCTTGTTTGTGATTGCAAATGACCTTACCAAAATGCAGGTACAGGCGGCTGTTGATGAAGCCGATATCGGCAATGTCAAAAACGGGCAACGGGTAACGTTTACTGTAGATGCATTTCCGGATAATGTTTTTGAAGGCCGCGTGAATGAGGTTCGGTTGCGGCCCAGCGTTTCATCGAATGTGGTGACATACTCCACGATCATTGACGCGCCGAATGCCGATATGAAATTAAAGCCAGGTATGACGGCCAACATTACCGTTTTTACCCAGGAGATACAAAATGCGATGCTCGTCTCTGCCAAAGCTACGCGGTATAGACCTGATAGCAGTCTGTATAAAAAATACACCATTGAAGGCGGCGGTTCTACCGGCAGACAAAGAAAAGGAGATATGCGTATTGGTAGCGTGGCGCCAAAAGATAGTGCCGAAGTACACCGGAAAGGAAATAGAGATTCGTCGCAAACAGAAGCATCGGTAAAATCAGCTATAGTGTGGATCAAAAAAGACAGTACCCTCACCCGGCGGCGGATAAAGGTAGGATTAAGTGATGATACCAATGTGCAGGTACTGTCGGGATTGAGTGTTGACGATGAGGTGGTATCGGGTTCGCACGCAGAAGGAACAGCAGCAAAAGGAACATCAGGCGCACCCCGGAGCCCGTTTATGCCAGCGAGACGTGGAGGAGGAAGTAGTGGTGGCAGCGGTGGTGGAAGAAGGAATTAGATATTTGGAATTTAAGATTTGAATACTGGGATTTTAAAAGCATAACATGGCAAACAAAATAGTATCGATACAGAACCTGAAACGTGAGTTCAAAATGGGCGTCGAAGTGGTGCGGGCATTGAAAGGCGTTGCCTTTGATATAGAACCGGGGGAATTTGTAACGATCATGGGCAGTAGCGGTTCGGGTAAAACCACCATGCTGAATATTTTAGGCTGCCTGGATAAACCTTCAGATGGTACATATTTGCTGGATGGGGTAGATATAGGGAAATTATCACGTAATGAACTGGCCGTATTGCGCAATCATAAAATAGGATTTGTGTTTCAGTCGTATAACCTGCTGGCGCGTACTTCGGCGTTGGAGAATGTAGAATTGCCTTTATTGTACAATTCCGAAGTTTCAACCAAAGCGCGGCATCAAAGAGCCGTAAATGCGTTGGAAGCGGTAAAGCTGGCAGACAGGTTAGATCATTTACCCAATCAATTATCCGGTGGGCAACAGCAGCGCGTGGCCATTGCCCGCGCCCTGGTAAACGAACCCGTAATGATACTGGCCGACGAAGCTACCGGCAACCTGGATACGCGCACCTCTTATGAAATTATGGCGTTATTCCAGGAGTTAAACCAGCAACAAGGAAAAACGATCGTATTTGTAACGCATGAACCAGATATCGCAGCATTCAGCAGCAGGACGGTCACTTTAAAAGATGGTAAAGTGGTAAAGGATAGCAAGAATATGCAGGTGCGTTCTGCCAAAGAAATGCTCGCAGCGTTGCCAGTGGCAGCAGATTATTAATTGATAAGTTTAACAATGAATCGGTAAGATCCATCTGGCCAAGCACAAATAATTATTTTCAGATGAAACTATTTAACCTCATACGAATCGCGTTAAGGGCACTTCAGCGTAATAAACTGCGTGCGTTTTTAACCATGCTCGGAATCATCATTGGGGTGGCGGCAGTAATAGCCATGGTAGCAATAGGGCAGGGGTCAAAAAAAAGTATACAGGACCAGCTAAGCAGCATGGGATCAAATATGATAACGATACGGCCAAACAGTAATCAAACAGTAGGCGGTGGCGCCCGGTTGGATGCATCTGGTTTGCAATCGCTCACCTTGGATGATATAAAGGCTATACAAAAGCAAGCTACCTATATAACGGCTGTATCCCCTGCTGTACAGGCAAAGGGCCAGGTGATCAATGGCGCGTTGAACTGGCCTACGACAATACAGGGAGTTAGTCCTGATTATTTATCCATCCGGAACTGGCCATTAAAAGATGGCATCACTTTTACGCAGGAGCATGTGAATACCGCAGACAAAGTTTGTTTGATTGGGCAAACAGTAGTAGAAAATATCTTTGGTTCAGAAGATCCGGTTGGTAAGATCATCCGGTTTAATAAAATACCTTTCAAGATCATTGGCGTATTAGGTGAAAAAGGCGAGAATGCTTTTGGGCAGGATCAGGATGATATTGTTATAGCGCCCTACACAACCGTGCAAAAAAGAATACTGGCTATTCCATACATTCAAAATATATATGCTTCTGCAAGAGATGAAAATAGCAGTGCCCTGGCAACGGCGGAGATTACGGATATCCTGCGTACTTCGCATAAATTAAAAGCGGGAGATGATGATGACTTTTTGGTGCGTACACAGGCTGAGCTGATCAATACATTTAGTTCAACCAGCGAATTGTTAACCGTCTTACTGACAGCTATAGCCGGGATTTCACTGGTAATTGGCGGTATTGGTATTATGAACATTATGTATGTGTCGGTAACGGAACGTACCAAAGAGATCGGATTGCGGATGAGCATCGGCGCCAGAGGCATAGATATTCTTTTTCAATTTTTGATTGAAGCCATATTAATAAGCATTACAGGAGGTATTATTGGCGTGGTGCTGGGCATTGCAGCCTCGCGGCTGGTAACGTTGTTTTTATCGTGGCCTACGCTGGTATCGCAATCATCGATCATGCTGTCGTTTATGGTATGTGCCATAACCGGTGTATTCTTTGGTTATTATCCGGCGCAGAAAGCCTCCCGCCTCGATCCTATTGAGGCGTTGAGATATGAATAAAGGCAAAAGGTGAAAACTAAAAATGCTGTATAGTTGCTGATTTTGATCAATAACTATGCAGCACTTGAATTGGTTTGCAAGCAATTGCTGAGTACAGAATTCCACATTTAGCTAGGTTGCTTTATCGCGGGTGTTACGGATGAGGCCAATGCCTGCAAAGAAAAAGATAGCACCTAATACACCGTATAGAATGATTTGCTTAATGTTATGTGTATTGGCGCCCCCATTAATAAAGTTGACGCCGGCCAGTATAAGTCCCACTACGCCAGCCAGTGCGAGTATAATGCCCAAAACTCGTTTTTCCATAATATGTTTACGATAAATATGGCAAAGGATATGCCCGGGAGGTGCCCGGCGTACTTTATTGATTTACATGGCCAAATTCCATTATATTTGCTATTACATAATTTTCTGCAGGACCCATGCTCCGCAAACACTTAAATATCATTTCATCTTGCGCTTTACAGAATTTGGTTTTCACCCTGACTTATTAGAAGGAATTGAAGCCTCTAACTACGAAAATGCTACTCCTGTACAGGAGCAGGTAATACCCCCTATTTTAGCTGGTAAGGATATAATTGCTTCTGCCCAGACCGGCACCGGTAAAACAGCCGCTTTTTTGCTGCCGTTGATCCATCGCCTGCTCAATCATCGTATTGAAGGGCAGATAGGGGCCCTGGTAATTGTACCCACCCGTGAACTGGCCATACAAATTGCCCAACACCTGGAAGGGCTTGCCTACTTTACCAACCTAAGTTCCATTGCAGTATATGGCGGTAATGATGGTAGCAATTTCATCGCCGAGAAAAAGGCGTTGCAGACTGGTACTGATATCGTTATCTGCACACCTGGCCGGATGATCGCCCACCTGAATATGGGTTATGTACAGTGGAAACAATTACAGTTCCTGGTACTGGACGAGGGTGATCGGATGCTTGATATGGGCTTTCAGGATGATATCAATAAGATCATTGCTTCGTTGCCGGTCAAAAGACAAACTCTACTATTCTCGGCTACCATGCCCGATAAGATCCGTCAAATGGCCAGAAAGATCCTTATCGATCCTACAGAGATCAATATCGCCATTTCAAAGCCACCAGAGAAAATTGTACAGAAAGCTTTTCTTGTGTATGAACCGCAGAAACTTCCTTTACTGAAACATATTTTAAGCAATGTTCCCTTTAAAAGTGCACTGATATTTTGCAGTCGTAAGCAAAGTGTGAAGACCTTAGTGAAAGATTTGCAACGTGCCAAGCTTCGCATTGAAGAAATACACAGCGACCTGGAACAGTCACAACGTGAAGATGTATTGAATGGTTTTACCAGTGGACGTATACCCATACTCGTGGCTACCGATATTTTAAGCCGCGGTATTGATATTGATACTATTGACCTGGTTATAAATTACGATGTGCCCCGGGATGCAGAAGATTATGTGCATCGCATTGGGCGTACGGCAAGGGCCGAGGCTGATGGTATGGCGTTTACATTGGTGAGCCAACCTGAACAAAGCCGTTTTGCGGTCATTGAGAAATTGATAGGCAAATTGGTTGATAAAGCACCTGTACCAGAAGAATTGGGCAAAACACCTGAATACGAGCCGCAATTACGTTCGGGTAATAGAAACAGAGGTCGGAACTTTCATCAGGGAAAGCCGCGGAGAAGGTAATCCAATCTAATGTGATAATTAGCTGATGTGATAATGATGCTAATGAAATACCAGAAAACGGTGGTAGGAAATAAGATAATTGCTGATTTGGTAATTTCGAGATTTATATGTTAAAGCACAATGAAATTTCGAAATCCTAAATCGAAAAATCAGAAATTAAAAGGCTTATAGTCTTCACCATTCGTCACTCATCAGTTACAACTATCTAAAACAGCCTTAATTGTACTCCCTTTGATGCTCGTTTAGATGGCGGTTGTGCTTTTCCCATTACAGTCCTTCCGCCATATCGCCAGGATTCATTACGCTCCTTTTCTATAAGCTGATCAAAATTATTATTAGGCGTAAAATTATCTTCTGCCTTTTGTGCCAGCTCAGTGAGCTTTTTAATAGCCTGAAGTTTATCGCTTTGCCCAATCTTTGCTTTTTGAACAGCATGTTGCAAGGTACTGATGGTTTCATCGTAAACCGAAGAGGGAACCGGAAACGGATGGCCGTCTTT
>DASUVL010000342.1:0-5726 GCA_036379015.1 Niastella sp. | reverse complement strand
TTCATCGATCAGTAACAGGGCATTACCACCCGCGCCATATTCGCCCGCCGGAATAATACCCTTATTGACTCCTATCACTTTTATATATCGCGCAGGTACCGGTTTTACCGGTACGTCCAATACGTTAATGCCATTCAGCGGGAAACTATGTTGCCGGTATAGTTCCGTAAAGTGTTCTCCATCCGTTGATGCCAGCAATTGTATGGAAACAGGCGCCCACATCCGTTGCCAATGGTAATTCAAAACATGCAAGCCCAAACGGCGAATAGACTGTATATTACCCAGATCAATGACCGCATCAAGATCACTGCCACTAAACCCTGTCCATTGACTATCGTTATATCTATTACTACCAAACAACCCATTTACCAGGGTTGCGGCGCCGGGATTAAACCGGTCAACCGGTTTGTTTTTTACAACCACCGTCGCCCCTACTGCTTTATGTATACGAACATATTGCTGAAATAACCTGCCGGTAGCCTGCTTACGTTTGTCAAAAAGCAACGCTTTTATCGTTGATGTTCTTTTAATAGACAGCGGTCCGTTATATAAAGTACTATGCAAGGTGGGCAGGCTGTTATTGGTCGTATACCTGATCTCCCCGCCGGGCAAAGGACTATGTAACGTTACCAGCACTGTGTTGTTTTGTGAGGGTGTTGCGGTATATGATATTTCATCGTATTGAGCCGAATAGGGTAATCCTTCGTGCTGCATCAATAATTTTTGCCCACGCAACCGGTTTAAAAATTGATCGTAATTACGTAATGCCACCGGAGTCCATGCCAGCTCTGCGAGTGCAAGGGCACGCGGGAAGATCATATAGGTTGCCCTGGCAATATTGGTAAAATACTCACTCCATGCCTGTCCTTCTACACCTGCCAGGTACATCATATTCGAACTATCGGCATTGCCCGCCAGTGGTTCATAGCCATACACTTTTTGTAATGGCGTAAACCCGCCAGCCGCCAATGGCTCCCCGGCATATAACGATTGGTAATAATCAAAATAGCAATGACTTTCGGGCGTCATAATTACCCGGTGATGTTGGGCTATGGCAGCCGAGCCGCCGGCTTCACCGCGCCAGCTCATCACTGTAGCGTTTGGCGCCAAACCACCTTCCAGTATTTCATCCCAACCAATGATCTGTCGCCCTTTACTGTTCAGGTATTTCTCTACGCGCTGAATGAAATAACTCTGCAACGCATGTTCATCGGACAGGCCTAATGTCTGCTTTCGCTGTTGGCATTTTGTACATGCTTTCCACCTGGTTTTAGGGCATTCATCGCCCCCGATATGAATATATGAGGAAGGAAAAAGCGCCATTACCTCATCCAGTACGTTTTGCAAAAAAACAAATGTGCTGTCACTTCCTGCGCAATACACATCATCAAAAACGCCCCAGAATGTAGCGGCTTTATAAGGTCCGCCGGTGCAGCCCAATGCTGGATAGGCCGTCAGCGCCGCCATAGCATGTCCTGGCATCTCTATCTCGGGAATAATAGTTATATGCCGGTCCGCCGCATATTGAACTACCTCTTTTATTTGTTGCTGGGTATAGTAGCCCCCATAGCGTTTGCCATCAAAGCGATGTGGTAATTCTTTTTTATGACCAATCAATGTTTCATTGCGCCAGGCAGCTACCGATTGCAGTTTCGGATATTTTTTTATTTCTATACGCCATCCCTGGTCATCGGTTAAATGCCAGTGAAATGTATTGAATTTGTACAAAGCCAGCAGGTCGATGTATTTTTTAATAAAAGAAACCGGGAATAGGTGCCGGCTCACATCAAGCGCCATACCCCTGTATTCAAAACGCGGATAATCATTGATGGTATAACCCGGCACTTTGATATTATTTTTTTCAACCCTCCATAATTGCCGCAAGGTTTGCAATGCATACAAAACGCCGCCAGCATCATGACCAATACAACGAATTGATCTTTTATCAATATGAAGTTGATACCCTTCGTAATGACTTACCACCGCAGCATCAATTTCAAGTGAAATAAAATTATTTACAGGTATTCTATCGCTCACCACTAATTGCTTTCCACCACAGGATGTAATATACCCGTTTAGCAAAACGGTAAGTTTATTTAACTCACTATTTCCAGTTATAATTTTTGTAGAGGGATTTATATAGAAGCTATCCGCCGATGGCAGCATAGTCACTGGCAAGGGGATCAAGGCAGGCAATGCATCCTCAGTTGCCTGCGCCACAACGGCAAATGGTATTATAAAAAATAATATAATTGCCACCAGGTATTTACTGTTACGCTTCATAACCTACTGCTGCCAAAGTTTTTTATCTCCTTCCAATTCAATACCGCTGTATGCTGCAACTGCCTTGTATTCGTATTGTTGTCCCTTTTTTAAACCATTGATCGTTGTTTTGAAATTACCATTGTTATCAATGGGTATGGTGACCGATTTTATCCAGGCGCCGGTATACAGGTCTTCAATCTGTCCATGGTAGGGACGATAATAAAATCGCGCCTTCATAGGAGTCGCCGGTTTAAAGTTGTGCACTTTACCTGACAATACCAGGGTTAATCCGGATGAACGGGCATCTAACGTTACCACCTGTACGGGATCAATGGCTGGTTGTATGTTCTCCACCTTGATCACTACAGGGTTAGGCCATTTATGATCGTCATAAATACGTTGGGTACGAAACACCGACACCACCAGCCCTGTATCTGTTTGCTTAAAGGAAGGACTCACCTTCTTTCCCGGTTTATATTCCTGGATGAGTCCGTTTTGGCCCAACACACTGACGTTGGTATTGCCGGTTGCCTTTACCGAGTGCAGCACAAAACGCTGTTGGTCACCTTCTACCCAACCTGGCATACCTGTTACAATTGCGTACACCGTTTGTTTATTGGGTGATGCCGTGAACCAGATATTTTTTTCCCGGCTAATTACCCATGGCTGCACACTGTCCACCGCTTCTTTATTAATAAAATACCATGCTGCCAGTTCACGCAATCGGTCTTCCTGTTCCGTTACCATGGCGCCATTGGGTTTGGGGCCGGTATTCAACAAAAGCGATCCGCCTTTGCTTCTGGCTTCCACCAGCAACTCGATCAGCGAAGTGCCCGATTTATATCTTTCATTGGTTGGTTGAAATTGCCAGGCTGTGCCGATGGTAATACAGGAAAGCCAGGGTTTTTGAATGGTTACACCCGGCAACATTTGTTCTGTTGTTTTCAAAGCCCCTCTGGTAATTAAGATATCAGGTTGCAGTTTCCAACAGGTTGCTTTCACCACTTCTTTTGGATCACCATCAATAAACAACAGATCGATCTTTCCATAATTTGTCATCAACTCTTCGCATTGCGTGCGGGTAAATTGATCAAATGCAGCCTTCACGGTATCACTCATAACCACGTTATCCCTGCTGATGAGCATATTGTGAGTATGCAGAAAATGAAAATCTTCGGGAGAAAAATAAAAACCCACCTGCAGTCCCGCTTTCCGGGTAGCTTCTACAAAATATTTCAGCAGGTCTTTGTGATAAGGCGTATTCATTATATTGAAACCGGTTGTCTTCGTATTCCACATACAAAATCCAGAATGGTGTTTTGTAGTGAACATAATGTATTTCATACCGGCCAGTTTTGCCAGAGTAGCTATTTCCTCGGGATCAAAACGGGACGGATTAAATGTCTTTGGCAATTCGTTAAAATACCGGTTTACATAATCAGCTGATGCGCCTACCAATGAGTGACTGATCACGATACCCAGCTGTGCATCCACATTAAAATGAATAAACAAACCAGCAGCTGAGTTGCGCAACCATTCCTCCCGTTCGGGTTTATTGAGGTTATATTCGCTGGCTTCTCCATCTTTCACAACATCATGCTGTCCTTGAGAAACCGTACATGGTAACATGCAAACAAAAACAATCAACCATCTATATCCATTCATACCATCGACTTCTTTGTAGAGATTTTATTTAAAAAAGAGGGCATAGACATGCCCTCTGTTACACTTAAAACCTACTTGTAATGTGTACGAGAACTACTGAAAAAAAAATCTTGATACGGCAAACGGCAAGCATGAACTATTAATCCGGCAGCAACTCCGTAGCCATTTTTGCCGTTTGCCGCCTGCCTCCCGGCAGGCAGGTTTCAAATTATTTATCCCACCAGATACGGGTTAACAGATCGTTTGCCCCTTGACGGCTTATAGCAGCGGCATATGAATCGGGGTTGAGTGTTGATTCCGTTATCGGGTATAAAAACCGGCGGAAAATTTGCCCACCCGTAGCATTGCTCGGATAATTATTTGGCACCAGGGCCGGGTAACCAGTACGGCGATACGTGGCAAATACTTCCTGTGCGTCAGGGAAAATGCTCACCCAAAACTGGGTATAGATCACTTTCATTTGTGCATCGAACGTAGCGGCACTATTGAATGAGGTCACTTCGGCATTTGCGTAACTATTAATAGCAGCTGCAGGAATGGCACCGTCAACTGGGGCTATTATAGCCCATTGACGCAAGGCAGCCCGTACCCCACTTTCATATAATGAAGCGGCAGTGGCTCCGGTATACCAACCTCTTAAGGCAGCTTCGGCCAGCAGAAAGTTCGATTCGGCAGCTGTAAACACCAGGCGGGGTGAAGCCATTAACAGTACTGTTTTAGGATTCGGTTCTGATAATGATCCAAAATTCAGGGGCTTGGAGCCTAAATTTGAAGGCATTCCTTTTTGGATAGTCTGCGTTGTATCGGGCACCTTGTTGTTCCATACAACTGAAATTACCGGCAGGCGGGGATCTTTGCTATCATATAGATAATTGATCCAAACCTCCTGGTATTTTCCGCCCTCGGTATTGTTCACGCCATCCTTCTTTATATAATCGCTGTTCCAAAGGTTTAATGCCAGCGGATTTTTATTAATATCCTGGCCATTGTCCATATAAACTATTTTGGCAATATCGGCATCGTCAGTAATTACACCGCCTGCGATCGCTTTGGTGGCCCAGGTTTTTGCCAATGCCACATCTACTTTGGTGAGGCGCATGGCTAAACGTAACATCAGCGAATAAGCGAATTTTTTCCATTTAGTCGTAGAGCCGCCATAGATCAGATCAGCAGCTCCAATAGAGTATTTGGAAGCATCCATGCTTTGGGCAGCAGCATCCAGTTCAGAGAACATGTTGGCATAAATATCTTTCTGGGCATCATAAGCCGGTTTGTAAAGCGCTGAATCATACCCCAGGCCTGACTGGAAATAGGGAAGATCGCCATACAGATCAGTTAACCGGCTAAAACAATATACCCGCCAGATCCTTGCCTGCGCCAGCAGGTTCGCTCTTACAGCATCATCTTTTACCGTTTTGATCACTATGCCTATTTCATTTATTTCGTTTACATAGCCATTCGAAAACTGGGTAAATGTTTGCTGCGTTTGGGCCGAATTATATTTTGATCCAAAGCCGGCCACTTCATTAAAGCTGGTAGTATACTGCATGGTACCCAGTAAAAAATTCCCCATATTAGACACACCATCATACTGAGCTTTGCTAAATACAAATTCGGGAATTGGCTTGGGTACAGTATCGGGATTGGTATTGGTATTTTCAAAATCCTTATCACACGACTGCAACAAAACCGCACCTACCAAAGCCAAACAACCACCAGTATATTTTATAATATTTTTCATATTATTCTATTCTTTTTTAGGTATTATAATTTGAGGGTAAGGTTTAAGCCATACG
>DASUVL010000341.1:0-3966 GCA_036379015.1 Niastella sp. | reverse complement strand
CTTGCTCAATACCGGGTTGGTGCAGCAGGCGTGTTGCCAAACCAAAATCGCGTTTGTTCAGCTGGTCTTCAATTTTCCGGGCCAGGTCTCCCTCATAATCATCCTCCACCTCCAATTCGGCGTCACGGGTTATTTTAAAACTATAACATCCCTTTATGATGGTATGTTTGAAAATAAATGGAAGATTCTCTTTAATAATATCATCCAGAAAAACGACGAACTGTTCATTATTACTTTGAAGAGTATAAAACCGCGGCAGGTTATCAGATGGAATATTGATAATTACCAGCTCTTCATAACCCTGCTCCCGTTCAATGACCGTAAGCAGGTACAGTTTATTATTTTCCGGAAAGAATTTTGTGCCCGAAATGGACAGGTACTCCGGTTGCAGAAAAGCCATCACCTGTGTAAAGAAGTAATCAGACACCTCTTCTTTTATGGCCGCCGGTATGGGCTCATTGTATATTAAATGAATACTCTTTTCTCTCAGCAATGGTAAGATCTCGGTAGTGAATATGGCTCCAAACTGCTCCTGTTGCTTATTTATAATTTCTGTAATCAGGGGTAATACATCTGCTTTTGTCTGTTCTTTTTTATGATCGCCCCCTTTTGACTGAAGTATTTTTTGCAGGGCCATTACAGCAGGCATGCGTACCCGGTAAAATTCGTCGAGGTTAGAAGAATAGATAGATAAGAAATTGATGCGATCCAGCAAAGGCACGCTGTTGCTGCCTGCTTCTTCCAGCACCCTGCCATTAAAAGAAAGCCAACTGAGGTCTCTATCGAAAAAAGATTCAGAATGCATGCTGTTACTGATTTCAGGTAGTTACTATGGCTGCAATAGCGAATGCGATCACGGATACGATCAACCCATACATGAACACATTGTATGAGATGCGAAGCCGTTGGTATTTGCTTCCCAGTACCACACCTTGCGAATACACATCTTTAATAAGGCTGCGGTATAAAAAGTCACGATCGTCCATCATATGCAACATGCCCGACGTATAATCATCCATGCTCATTCTAAAGAAATTCCCGAAGAATAAAAGGTTCACCTTTTTTTCGGTGATATCGTTTTCAGTAAACGTACCACTGGGGATATTAGGCCGGGTAGCCAGTATAGAAAATACAATGGTTACCAGGCTTACACTCAACAAGGTCATGGCGGGAATGGTATACTGCGGAAATTGCTCCAGGTTCTTTAATAACACACTGAGCAAAACAGAAATGATAATGGAGTTCACCGAAATCATAATATGCGCCTTGCTATCGGCCATGTCACTAAGCCGCTGGTGATTGGCAGAGGTTATCCTGAACATGGTTTCAATGC
Organism: Niastella sp.; assembly: GCA_036379015.1. Classification (GTDB taxonomy): domain Bacteria; phylum Bacteroidota; class Bacteroidia; order Chitinophagales; family Chitinophagaceae; genus Niastella. Next base: position 2,633 of record DASUVL010000341.1, on the reverse strand, counting down.
CGCGGTCGGGCCGGCTCTTCCGTTTTGCCTTATCATCGTCGTCTTCCGGTATCAGCGGCTTTATCTTAGGTTTGCTCATTTGCGGTTGTACGGTAGGTATAGATGCAACCGGTACTGCATTTTTTAATTCAGGATGCTTATCGGCTACTTTTGCCTTTAGCTTTTCGAGGTGCTTTGCTTTGGTATCGTTCAGTAACAAGCGACAATAGTCAGTATGATACTGGTGCGTTTCGAGCAGGCGGATAGTTTTATTACGCCATTCGTCTTTACTGATATCAATATTATATAATTCGCTGAATTCTTTACGCATTACTTTATTGAACTCACCGAATTTTGGCGTACCCAAATGGAACAGGTCGGCATCTGCCACTATTTTTTCCAGCAGTGTTACCGGATTTTGGGGTAACCGGGTGGCCCGGATACATTGGGCTACGGTTTGAACGGTAGTTTCCTCCACCCCCTTTCTTTTCAAAAAAACCATGGCTTCCTCCGCCCCCTTTTCTTCATGCCGGGCCGGCTCGGTATAATAACCTATATCATGAAACCAGGCAGCCGTTACCACAATAAAATAATCCACGTCGCTAAGCCGGTAATGATTGGCAATTTCAATGGCAGCATTCACCACATTTTCGGTGTGTACCTGGTTATGATAAGTTAATTTATCATTTGCATGAGTATGAAAATAGGAGGTTACGTATTGCTTTACTTCATCCAATAACGTATAATAATTCATATAAGGAATTCTTTTACTGTCTACAAGTATATACAAATATAATCAGGTAAAACTATTTGTACAGCTATTCAGAATTACGCCATTATAGCCCCCAAAGGTAGGGTCATTTAATAAGCCGCGGTACAAAATAATCTATGGTCACCCTATACAGGAACCGGCCTGTACCGCCAGGCCTTGCTTCGCCGAAGCTTCGCGAAGGCGCAGCAGGTGGTACAGGACTAAAAAAAAGCGTGCCGCGGATAACACCACAGCACGCCTGATAAACTATTTTATGTTTTTGCCTGCCGGCTGGCCGGCGGCACAAAAAATGGCCGGAAGCATACAACTATCATCCGTTCTAATTATCCATACTTTTTCTATTGTTCTTCTTATTCGCTACTTCCGGCCCTGAACATCAACAGCTCGTTTTAAGCTATAAGCCTTAAGCTGTAAGCTTCAAGGCCCCATGATACGGCATTTGCTTGCGGCTTACGGCTTAGAGCTTACGGCTAATTCTTTATAAACAGGGGCTTTAGTGTAAACCAGGCTAATGCCGGGAAAAAGTGCATGGGCACGGTTAACCCCGGAAATAATTCGGGCATTTCTATGTCGAGCGGTAATTTGGTGGCGAATGGCCCCAGAATACTCGCAAACGTTAGAATGGCCAATACGAAATTGAAAATGATCTCGCCCGCACGGGGCAGCCATTTTGTTAACAGGCCATAGCCGGTGGAAGCCAGTAAACCTGCCAATGTACTAACGATCACAATGTTCACTGGTTTTACTATGGCTGAAAAATCGGCGCCCAGCGAATTGGCATATATCTTTTGATAAATAAGACCAGCCACCCCGGCCAGTACACCCGATACCAACCCAAGTAATAATAATTTCTTAAACATACGTTTTGTCAGTTTAACCTTTGGTAACCGGAACAGCTACGTCAATTTTTATCTGTTCAGCTACATCACCGCCCGGTTTACCGATCTTGAAATCGGAACGGTTTACGGTAAAGCTGCCATTAAAGGTAGCACCGGCGCCGGCTTTTTTAAAGGTGAAGGGAATGGTGTACTCTTTTGTAACGCCCTTGATCTGCAGGTTGCCCGTTACCTGGTATCCATTTCCTGCCTTTACGATTTTGCTAGATGTGTATTTGATCGCGGGAAATTTGGCCGCATCAAACCACTCTGCGCCTTTGGCGTGTTTGTTTTGTAACCCGTTACCGGTATTGATGGAGTTTACATCAATTGTTACATCAAATTTTGAGGCGGCCGGATTTTGTTCATCAAAATCAATACTCCCGGTAAATGTTTTGAAGATACCGGCTACGTCATTGCTCGAAAATTTGATGCTGTATTTATCAGCGATAGTCCATTTTTGCGCTACGCTGAAGGCGAACACTGCTGTTAAACCCAGCAGTGTTGCCATAGAAAAGATCAGCTTCTTCATAATCAAATCTTATTAGTCTTTTGCAAATTCAGTGCTTGCCTGTAAAGTAACACCATCGCCCAGCATAGCTGCTGGCATAGAAGCAGCGATACCGAAATCAGAGCGTTTAACAATACCTGAGATGTTAAAACCGGCCATTGTTTTCTTGCTCATTGGATTTTCAACAGTTCCGTTGAATACTACATCCAATACTACAGGTTTGGTAACACCATGTAATGTAAGGTTACCAGCTAATTTGTATTTTTTGTCAGCTACTTTCTTAAAAGAAGTACTTTTAAAAGTAAGGGTAGGAAATTTTTCTGCGTCGAAGAAATCGGCGCTTTTCAGGTGACCATCTCTTTGTTCGTTGTCGGTATCAATGCTCTTTACATCGGCTGTTAACTCAATAACTGCATCTGAAAAATCAGGTTTTGATGAAGTGATCTTCGCCTCAGTGATCTTGAATGAACCGCTTGTTTCAGAAATGTTCATGTGG
>DASUVL010000340.1:0-7540 GCA_036379015.1 Niastella sp. | reverse complement strand
GTTTGCACTTTACCCAGTGGAACCAATGTACCGCCGATATTAAATTCAGCTCGCTCATGTGGCTCACGCACATCAACCAGGTTTAATTGCTCGCCTCTGTCAAGGCGTTCTTTTACTTCTTCCGGAGTTATATTTTGCATAAAACACTTATTTAAATTATTTTATTGCTATTGTTCTTCCTGAACCGTTGGCAGCTTAACCGGTTTATCGGCTTGCAGCCACAGGTCAACGGATTGTCCCTGACGAATGCGGTTCACCCGGCCATCGGGCGTCATGTGCTCCGGGCTTTGCCGGCCAACAAAGGCATTCGGGTCAACACTGGGTATTACAGACCCCACATTCAACCCGTTTGACTCCAACAACACTTTGGCATCGTTGTAATTCAATCCAACGAGATCGGGCACACTAAAGTCCTCATGTCCTAACCCACTGCCCAGTATCAACAGGATCTCGCTTCCCTGCGGAATTTTCGTTCCTGCTTTAATGCGTTCGCCATTGTATTGCTGTTCCAGTACCGAGTTCTTGGCAAAATCGGTACGGTAAAGGGTATCTTCCAGTTTTAATCCGTATTGGTTCATCGCAATCTCTGCACTGCGAAAGCTTAACCCTTCCAGGTTAGGCATTTCAATAAGGGGCGCGATAGCTTTATTGATGGTAAGATATACTGTCCGATTCACTTTTACCACGGCTTCGGCATCAGGAAACTGGCGTAATACCGATAAAGGTTTTGCCGTATCATTATAAATTGAATCCTGTAATTCTACTTCAAATCCTTTGCTTTCTAATATTTGTTTGGCATCTGCAAACGATTTACCCATTACTGCAGGAATGATAAGGGTTTTATCATGCCTGGTAATTAAATGAAGCGATTGCAGGAACAATACTACCAGTAAAAGAACAAGGGCTATTCCTGCTAGTATGTGTATCCAAAGGGGTTTCCCTGTCATGAATTTAAACAAGGTAGTATCTGTTTTTTTGTTCTTCTGTTGTGAATCGTGAATGGTCAATGGTGAATGAGAATTTTAATTATTAATAACTATTTCCAAACGCTCTATTCCTGATTCCCAATACACCCAATTCCTCCTTCTCATCTGTTACTTCCTACTTCGCCCTTTATCAACTCTATCAACTTTTCAACTCGTTAACCTGTTAACTTGTCAACTTGTTAACTTACTTCTTTCCTCTCTCCAGTGCATCTTCAATAAGTGCCGAATAAAAATCTTTCAGCGTCCAACCCATGGCGCGCACCTGTTGCGGTACTATGCTTGCTTCACTTTGTCCGGGCACTGTATTAATTTCCAGCATATATGCCGCCTGTTTAGCTTCATTGTAGATAAAATCAATGCGTACTACACCGCGACAATTAAACAACTCATATATTCTTTTGGCTGTGCTTCTAACTTTTTCTGCAATGGCTTCATCTACCTGTGCAGGGGTAATTTCTTCGCTCAAGCCCTGGTACTTTGCCTCATAGTCAAAGAAATCTTTTTTCGATTTCACTTCGGTGATGGGCAGGGTAATGATGCCTTTGGTTGATTTAAATACACCAATTGTAAACTCACGTCCGGCGATAAACTCTTCTACCAGCACCTGATCATCTTCCTTAAACGCCTTTTCCAGCGCACCAGCCAGCTCTCCTGCAGCATTCACCTTACTCATTCCAATGCTTGAACCGCCATTATTAGGCTTTACAAATACCGGTAACGTCAACTGGCTAAGTATCTGTTCGGGCGTAACCGGTGTATGTTTAAAAATATGTACAGATTTGGCAACATCTATGCCAGCAAAAGCCGCTACGGCTACGGTATACCTTTTATTAAAAGTAAGTGCAGAAGTCGCTGAGTCACAGGAAGTATAAGGCAATCCCGTCAGGTCAAAATAGCCCTGTAATTTACCATCTTCACCGGGTGTGCCATGTATCCCGATCAAAACCGCATCAAATGTTAATTTTTTACCATCAATGGTCAGCGAGAAGTCGTCCCGGTCAACGGTTAATTTTTGGCCATTTCCGGCATCATAAAACCAACCCTGGGGGGTAATATCAATTTTATATACGCTAAACTTATCAGTATCAACATTTTTTTCAATAGTCAGCGCGCTTTTATAGGATATTTCAGCTTCTGCGGAGTACCCACCGGTAACAAAGGCTATATTGGGCTTCATGTAATGGTTGGAAAATTTTTTAGCAAATAAACGAAAAAGGACCGGAAGCCGGAAACTACATACGAAGGTATTTGTAAGAGAAGCCCTGGCAAAAGCTGCAGGGTAAGCGAGGAATAGGTAGCGCTATCCATGCAATTTTTCCTTTTTAACTATCAGTTCCTCCACGGTTTCGTTGTACATTTCGTCAGGAACGCAAGAATCAACCGGGCAAGCATCTACACACTGCGGCTTTTCATGAAAGCCCTGGCATTCGGTGCATTTGTCGGGAACGATATAGTAATAAACGTCGCTAATAGGAGCTTGGCTGGTTGCGGCATCGATACTATTGCCGTTAAGCAGGGTATAATCACCTTTCACTGTTGTACCATCAGCCATTCGCCATTCAACCCCGGCTTCATAAATAGCATTATTAGGGCATTCAGGTTCGCAGGCGCTGCAAACGATACATTCATCTGTAATCTTTAAAGCCATTTCCAGGAGTTTATAAAGTTCCCTCCCGATTTGTCGGGATGGTTAGGGGGAGGCCCAAAAAAAGGTGAAGGTCGTTAATCCTTCACCTCGATTCGGCAGGAAATATCACCCGCCACTTACAAGTAGCACTAAGGCTACATTACTATTCTAATAGAAAGTTAGGAAATCTATTGGCTTCTATCAAAATTTTTTTTGCCAAAATAAAGTCTGCACAACGTTTAATGCATAAAGCATTTTCGTTCAGACTTTACCGCATTTCTTACTTTCTTAGACGTGCAGTTTTTCCTTTTTAACCATCAGTTCTTCTACTGTTTCCTTGTACATTTCGTCAGGTACACAGCAGTCGACCGGGCAAACAGCTGCACATTGCGGTTCTTCATGAAAACCCTGACACTCGGTGCATTTATTCGGAACGATATAATACGTATCTACACTAACAGGTGCATTGGCCGTATCTGCATCAATAACAGTTCCATCCAATAAAACAAATGATCCTTTTACAGTAGTGCCATCTGCAATCCTCCACTCTACTCCTCCTTCATATATCGCGTTATTCGGGCATTCGGGTTCGCAGGCTCCGCAGTTAATACATTCTTCCGTGATTTTTATAGCCATAACTTGCTGAATTTTATACCTGCCTTAAGGGAGGCAGGTGAGTTGAATACAACTATTTTTGCACGACAAATATAAGGTGGAATGAATTTACAACAACGAATCGTTTTATTGACCCGGTTAGGCGACTATATTTTACAAAATAACGATAACTGGCAGGCAACCAAGGACAAGGCCAGTTTGCTGAATCCCTGGTTCACCCCCGAATTTATTGACCTGGCTACCCGCAATATTGCCCTGGCTTTTTTACAAAATGACAAACTTTCGGCCTGGGCCCGGCAATACAACATTCCTGCCGACAATGCCAGTCCCCAAAATATAGGTATTGTGATGGCCGGTAATATACCACTGGTTGGTTTTCATGATTTTTTATGTGCTTTTATTACCGGTCACCGGCAAACTATTAAACCATCGTCCAAAGACGATGTGCTTATTAAACACCTGGTTCAACAACTGTACGATTGGAATGAGGCTACCCGCCAACTGGTAGCTTTTTCCGAAATGTTAAAGAACTGCGATGCCTATATAGCTACCGGCAGCAATAATTCGGCCCGGTATTTTGAATATTATTTCAGCAAATACCCCCATATCATTCGCCGCAACCGAACTTCCGTGGCTATTTTAACAGGGGAAGAAACACCGGAGGAATTAGATAAACTGGCCGATGATGTTTATCTGTATTTTGGTTTGGGATGCCGTAACGTCACCAAATTATATGTACCGGAGCAATATGATTTCCTGCCCTTGCTGAATGCGTTTAAAAAATACGACCACTTCAAAGACCTTAATAAATACAAAAACAATTACGATTATATACTGGCAGTGCTGATCCTGAATAAGCAATATTACATGTCCAACGAGTCTATTTTATTGAATGAAAACAAAGAACTGTTCTCGCCCATCAGTCAACTAAACTTTGAGTACTATAAACCCGGCGAACATGCGGAAGCATCACTTATAAATAATCCAGATGTACAATGCATTGTTGGAAAAAAACACATTCCTTTTGGTAAGGCTCAACAACCTTCCCTCACTGATTACGCCGACGGCATAGATGTCATGAAATTTTTGCTGGAATTTAAAAAAAACTGACAGAATTGACTAAAAACAGAGCGTTCAGCATCCCACGGAGTCAACCGTAATAATTTTTAACTTTCTACTGGCAACCCATTCATAATTAGCCATTCCTCCTTACTTTTCAGTAAATTTGATAAGGGAAGTACGAAGGCTTTAGTAAATTAATTGTTAAACCGAAATTACAACGCTGGTTTCCTATGTTTCCTGACGTTAATTTGTTGTTGTCAGGCATATATTTTGAAACAAGTAAAATCTCATAAAAATTTATACCGATTATGAAGTGGAAACAAATACTGGTTATTGTACTCATTAGTGCCTCTACTACCGGAGTTACAATGTGGGGGTACAATCATTTTGGCCATGATGATACTTATGTTTATCACAAAGAAGGGGACACGGGAAAGATTCCGGCGAATTACGCTGGTTTTAATGGAGTTGCAGGAAACGGTCCGATTGATTTTTCTCCCGCGGCAGATGCAGCCATACCTGCTACTGTACACATTAAAACAAAAGCTACCCGCTCAGTAAGCAATAACCTGCCTCGTAATAATCCTTTCGGCGACCTGTTCCCCGACCTGGATGATTTCTTCGGCGATAAATACCGCTCCATTCCCCAAATGGCTTCCGGTTCAGGCGCCGTTATCAGTCAAGATGGATATATTGTTACCAACAATCACGTAGTTGACGGAGCTGATGATATTACAGTTACCCTAAACAATAAAAAATCTTTTAAAGCCAAGCTGGTTGCGTCTGACCCCAGCAGTGACCTGGCAGTTATCAAGATCGATGCTAAAAATTTACCTTTCCTGTTATATGGTAATTCTGATGAGGTGAAAGTAGGTCAATGGGTACTGGCAGTTGGTTATCCTTTAACGCTTGAAACGACAGTTACGGCTGGTATAGTAAGTGCTAAAGGCAGAACGCTTGATATAAACCGCCGCCAAAGCGACAATCCTGTTGAATCATTTATTCAAACAGATGCTGCGGTAAACCCCGGCAATAGCGGTGGTCCGTTAATTAGTACTGATGGAAAATTAATTGGTATTAACTCAGCGATCGCTTCACCCACCGGCGCCTATGCAGGTTATTCATTCACTATCCCGGTTAATATCGTTAAGAAGATCATTGCCGACCTGATGAAATTCGGGACCGTACAACGAGCTTACCTGGGTATTGAATATCCCCGTGATAACATAGATGATGATGTGAAAAAACAAAATGGCATCAAAGATGAAGGCGGTGTTTATGTAATGGTTGTTCATGATGGTGGTGCTGCTGCTGCTGCAGGTGTAAAGAAGGGTGATATGATCACCAAGATCAATGGTTTCCCGGTTATCAGTGGCGCAGAACTGGTTGGTAAAATGGCTACCTATAGTCCTGGTGATAAGATCAGCATTACTTACCAACGCGGCGATAAGGAATATACATCTAACATTACCTTAAGAAATTCTACCGGAACAACCGAAGCTGTTAAAGCCTCCGTTCTGGATAAACTGGGTGCCGACTTCGAAAACCTTAGCAAGGATGATGCAAAGGAACTGAACATCAAAGGTGGCATTGTAGTGAAATCGATCAATCCCCGCGGCCTGTTAAGCAAAGTAAGGATCCAGGAAGGTTATGTGATCATTAAGGCCAATAACAAAGACATTACCAATGTGGAAGACTTGAGAAAAGTTATTGAAACCAGCACAGGTAGTGTAAAACTCGAAGGTATTTACCCCGGTTATGAAGGTGTATACCCGATCATAATCAATTTGGGAAATAAATAAACGATCAAAATAATATTTTCAGGAAGTGCCACTTCCGCCAACTGGCGGAGGTGGCACTTCTTTTTTTTATTAATTACCGCACCAGCACCAGGTAATCGTATCCTTTCAACTGGGGAACGAAAGAAGCATTTACCGTAACCGGTTGTTGTGTGAATACATTCGTGAATTTTCCCTGTACGGTTGCACCAGGCAGTTGTACCGCTATTTCCTGGTCAGAAAAATTCAATAGGACCAGCACCTCTTTTCCTTCATACTTACGCACAAAAGCAAGCAGTCGCTCATCATCGTTGGTAGTGAGTATTTGTGGTTTGGCAGCCTCACCGGCTTGCAGGGCCGGATGCTGTTTACGCATCTGTAATAATATTTTATAAAAGTCATGCAGTTCCGGCGTGCCATTCCAGTTTATTTCATCCTTATCAAAAAAGGGTAATCGCTTGCGCAGCGGTAATTCCTGGGCTGAATAGATCAATGGAACCCCATTCCAGGTACTATTAAATACAGCCAGGGTGTTCGCCATATCACCATACTTTTCATATTCTGTACCGTTCCAGGTATTCTCGTCATGATTGCTGGTAAACAACATGGGAAAGGTGCCAGCCGGCAGATCGTACTGGTAATGGTGTAAAACTTCTTTTAACTGGCCTAATGTAATTTCCTGGCGGAAATATTTTTGAGTAGCTGCCATCCAGCGCCAGCCATATAAGCAATCAAAAACCGTTAAATAGGGTACATCCTGTGTTTCGCCCAGCCAAAAAAGCGGCTTTATGGCATCCAGTTCATACCGGGCATTGCTCCAGAAATCGAGCGGCACCAGGTGGCACATATCGCAGCGAAACCCGTCTATATCGCACTCCTTTACCCAAAAGCCCATCGCATCTACCATGGCGGCCCGCATGGCATGGTCATAGTAATTCAAATCGATGACATCGTGCCAGTTATGCGTATCATAATACTTACCCTCTGCATCTCTTTTGTAAAACTCCGGGTTAGTCTGGGTCCAGATATGATCCCAACCCGTATGGTTGGCCACCCAGTCAATAATGACCTTAAACCCCAGGTCATGCGCCTTTTTCACCAATGCCGTAAAATCGGCCAGGGTACCAAACTCCGGATTGATCGCTTTATAATCTGAACAGGCATAATAACTGCCCAGGGTCCCCTGCCGTTTATCCTTGCTTATAGGCGTTATCGGCATAAACCATAATATATCAACACCCATTTCCTTTAAGCGGGGCAGGTGATTGGAAAAAGCATTAAAAGTACCTTCGGGAGTATACTGGCGAACATTTACCTCATAAATATTGCTATTAACGCTCCATGCTACCGTTGAAAATCGTCGCTGCATAAATCTCATTTCCTGGTTGGTTTAATCAAAAATACATCATTGTTCAATCGTTTAACGGTTCTATAGCCTGATGGTTGGAGAACAATTCAACCATCAGACAATC